>NZ_JAWQUO010000030.1:0-56326 GCF_033446605.1 Iodobacter sp. CM08
CGGAACTGGAGCTGGCAAGATGAAGTGCAATTGAACCCGGATCGGGTCATTGAGCCAAAAAAAAGCGAGGAATTACAGGCAGCTTAAATCGTAAAAATATCTCAACTACTTTGACAATTACCGAAACGAGCCCTAAAGATTAGGGCTCGTTTTTTTTAACTAACTAATTAACTAATTACTTGTAGCCATAGCATGTGTATTTGATATCTGATTTGTATGCCACTCCACCCATAAAAGGCCCAAAGAATTTATTTTCATTTGTATCAAGATATATATTCCATTTATAGTGCAATTGCCCATTAATCAACTTACTTTCACCAACTGGACCAGTTGATGGACCACCATGCAAAATACTTCCATCGCCTTCGAACTTTATTTCACATTTAGTGAAGTAACCTCCAGTAAATATACCACCTGGATCATCAAATAAACCAACAACATTGCAAGGTGGAGTTCCATTATTATTGACACAAGATTCTCGACCTCCATTAAATACAAAATTTGTAAATTTCCCTCCGAGAGGATCGCCTACAACTGGAATAACCCCCTCACTAATCATCCGTTGTATTGGTGGTGGTGGCGGTGGATTCGGCTTTTCAATGTGGCAAGGGCTCTCTCCATTGTATTCTCTGATATTCACACACTTGACCTGAAATGCTTCATCTGATGTTTTTGCATGATTTGCAACATCAGCCCAGCCTGCTTGATCTGATCGCGTTGATGTATTGGAATGCCCGGCATTGTTTGCATATTGAATATTGCTCAAGCCTCCCCCATTCCCATTAAAGGTTCCTCCTGAATTAACATTGCCCGCGACTTGCACTTGGCCAGCTGCATTCACATTCTGCAAATTTGCTGTGCCCCTAACCCGAACGTCCCCACCAAATGAAGAACTGCCATTAACGATCTGATCACCTGTGATCATGACATTACCATTCGTTGTGTGCGTCCCATTGACGGTGTGCTGGCCATTGCCCACCGCGTTTCTATAAGCCATATCATGCAAAGTAGTTGATCCACTGATATTTAAAGCACCAGAGCCTGCGCCATTCCTAAAACTCAGATCTTGTGCTGAAATATCTTTTGTATACGTTGGCCCGTTTATGGTCGTTGGTCCATTAATTGTGGTCGTTCCGTTGATGACTTGATTCCCATTAATGGCAGATGATCCGTCTGTCCGTACAAAAGTCCCCCAGCCAGAGGCGTTGTAGCCAATGCGCACCGCAACCATTCCCAGCCTATTGGCTGTATTGGGCGTACTCCACGATCCGTCTGGGCCTTGAAAGACGCCTGCATTTGTCGTTGTTGCTGCAAAATCACCCCCCCCTTTTTTTACCAATGAAGCTGCTCCGATCAGATCCGGTTTCCCATTCGGGCTTAATAAAGAAGTGCTCCCTCGAATAATGGCTTGGAGATCGCAGGCTGGCATGACGCAGCCTGCTGGAGCACGTGCAATTTCAATAACGAAATTTCCACCGAACTTCCCAGAATCAGGAAAATCAGGTCGCAAAAATTTTGTATTGCGCAATTCAGCTATAGTCGGTGAAAGAGGATTTGCAAAACCAGGCAATGGTTGATAATTAATTAATTCATTCTGCTTCTTTGATAAATAGGTGCTGTCAACTGTTTTAGCCAATTCAATTAATTGATTTTGGTAAACGCTTAATGCCTGATTTTGTGCTTCTTCACTAATCCAATTCATCGCCATACCCATCAATAGGCCCGCTATTAATAGCGCCCCCATTGACTCAAGTAAACCAAACCCATTACTGCGATTAAAACGGGAATTTACAGCATTCAATTCTTATCTCCATGCTATTATCATAATTAAAAACGATACATTACCATAATGTTACATTAATGCCGGAGAGGTCTTGGTGCATTTATAGGAAGATCGATCTGTTTTGAGATAAATTGCATACAAATATTTAAATGACATTTAACTTCGAGCCAAACCATTAACAAAAAAAGCCCTTATAGGGCTTTTTTAATATGAGAATCATCAATTTCACGAATACCCGTAACAGGTATATTTTATATCTGATTTATAAGCTGGAGGTCCGGGGTAAGCTCCCACCCTGTTAGGATCGACCGCATTAAATTTATGTTCATTGGTATCAAGATAGATATTCCATTTATAGTGCAATTGACCATTAATTAATTTACTTTCGCCTGTTGGTCCCGTATAGGGACCTCCATGCAGAATGCTCCCATCCCCTTCAAACTTCATTTCACATTTTGTAAAATATCCACCTGAAAAAACTCCACCGGGATCTTTAAATAAACCTACTACATTGCACGGGCCTACTTTGTTAAAGTTGACGCATGTTTGTCCACCACCATTAAACAACCAATTAATTTTACTGTAGCTTTTTGTTCCTATTGGGCCAGTGCAATTCTTGTAACTACAATTAAGAAATTTAAATGTATCCGCAATAGGGTCTCCTACAACTGGAATAACCCCTTCGCTGGTAACACGCAGGATAGGTATTGGTGGTGGTGGATTCGGCTTTTCAATGTGGCAAGGACTCTCCCCATTGTATTCTCGGATATTCACACACTTGACCTGAAATGCTTCATCTGATGTTTTTGAGTGATTTGCAACATCCGCCCAGCCCGCCTGATCTGATCGCGTTGATGTATTGGAATGCCCGGCATTGTTTGCATATTGAATATTATTCAAACCTCCTCCATTCCCATTAAAGGTCCCCCCTGAATTTACATTGCCCGTTACTTGGATCTGGCCAGCGGCATCCACATTCTGCAAATTTGCTGTGCCCCCAACCCGAATGTCCCCGCCAAATGATGAACTGCCATTAACGATCTGATCACCTGTGATCATGACGTTACCATTTGTTGTGAGCGTTCCATTGACGGTGTGCTGGCCATTACCAACTGCATTTCGATAAGTCATATCCTGCAATGTGGTTGACCCACTGATATTTAAAGCCCCAGTACCTGCGGCATTCCTAAAACTGAGATCCTGTGCAGAGATATCTTTTGTATAAGTTGGCCCGTTTATGGTCGTTGGTCCATTAATAGTGGTCGTGCCGTTTAATACTTGATTGCCATTAATGGCAGATGTTCCGTCAGTCCGTACAAAAGCCCCCCAGCCAGAGGCGTTGTAGCCAATGCGCACTGCCACCATGGCCAGCCTATTTACGGGATTAGGCACACTCCAAGCACCATCTGGGCCCTGAAAGATTCCGGCATTTGTCGTCGTGGCCGCAAAATTCCCTCCCCCTTTTTTAACCAGGGTTGCCGCTCCGATGAGATCCGGTTTTCCGTCTGAGCTTAATAAAGAGGTGCTTCCTCGAATAATGGCTTGGAGATCACAGGCTGGCATGACGCAGCCAGCTGGAGTACGTACAATTTCAATAACGAAACTTCCACCGAACTTCCCAGAATCTGGAAAATCAGGCCGCAAAATTTTTGCATTGCGTAATTCAGCGATAGTGGGTGCAAGCGGATTTGCAAAGCCAGGTAATGGCTGATAGTTAATTAATTCGCTCTGTTTTTTTGACAAATATGAATTATCAATTACTTTGGAAAGTTCTTTTAATTGATTCTGATATACATTCAAAGCGTGGATTTTAGACTGCTCGCTCATCCAATTCATTGCCATTGCCATTAATAGCCCCGCTATTAATAACGCCCCCATAGATTCAAGCAAACCAAATCCTTTGCAATGAAAGGGATAATTTTTTGTTTTTATAAGCAGCAAACGGTTTATGCACATAACATATACTTAGTCAAAAAATATTAAAGTAATGTTACAGTATTCCAAGCAAACACATCCAAAACAATCGAAATTTTTGTTAAATATAATAAATATTTACTGTTTATTTCTCATAGAGCGAAAATGAGTGCCATGTAAATAACCAAAAAAAAGCCGACAGACATCGGCTTTTTTAATTAAGTAATTTCTGTATGCTAATAGTAGGTGTTGTAACCTAAACAAGTATAGCTAACATCAACATTTCCGAAGTTATTGTAATATGCAAGGTAATGGTCCCATATATAGGTATTCACGCTGATTGAAATTTTCCACTGGTAATGCATGTAACCATTAATCATTTTACCCGGTCCAATTTTATCAACTGAAAGTGAGTTTATAAAAGAGTTTGGATTGTTTGAAAGTGAAATAGAACATTTAGTAAAATAACCTCCAGCTAAATCATAGCCTGGATCAGGAATAGAGGATAAAGGACTTAAATCTAATACCCCACGAGCATCCATACTACATACTGGAGTTTCACCAGGATCATTTGTCGCCCCACAGTTTCTATCAAAAACAGTAGTAGCAATTTGATGAGTAGCCTTTGCGGCTATAGATTGCTGCACTGCGGCTTGTGGAGGAGGATTGTCTGAAGACATCGAACGGCAAGGAGATCCAGAAGTTACATTGCTAATGTTTTGGCACTTAACACTCAATGCTTCATTAGCAAAATTTGCAGTACCTGCAACAGTAGCATTTGCAGCATTCGTTGCATTGGTTGCATTGGTTGCCCAGCCTGCACCATCTGCCCAACCGGCTTTGGCTGCATATTGAATATTATTTAAACCACCACCATTCCCGTAAAATGCCCCCCCGGAACTAACATTACCCCCTGCTTGAACTTGCCCAGCTACATTCACGTTTTGTAAATTAGAAGCGCCCCATACCGTACTTTGTCCGCCAATGGTGGAGTTTCCACTGATAAAAGCATGAGCTCGCGCAAGGAAGTCACCAAACACTGTATGGGAGCCTCCAACAGTATTGCTCCCATTAACCGTATGATTACCTGACCCAGTTGCATTTTTGTAAAGCATGTCTTGCAAAGTAGTTGACCCTGCGACATTTACATTGCCCGATGCAGTTCCATTCCTGAACGTTAAATCTTGAGCAGTAAGATCCTTTGCTACTGTATTTCCGTTGAGTTGTGTTGTGCCCGATACCGCTATGTTGCCGTTAATTGTTTGTGTTCCATTAATAATCGCTGTGCCATTGATGACCTGGTTGCCATTAATAGCAGATGTACCATCAGTCCGTACAAAAGCCCCCCAGCCAGAAGCGTTGTAGCCAATGCGCACTGCTACCATGGCCAGCCGATTTACGGGATTGGGTGAGGACCAGGAAGCATCAGGACCCTGAAAAATTCCAGCATTTGTTGTAGTGGCAGCAAAATCACCCCCCCCTTTTTGCACTAATGAGGCGGCACCTATAGTGTCAGGCCTGCCCTCAGCGTTCAAAATTGGACTACTGCCACGTATGATTGCCTGAAGGTCACATGTCGGCATGACACAACCTGCCGGGGCACGCGCAATTTCAATGACGAAATTCCCGCCAAACTTACCTGCATCAGGAAAATCAGATCTAATTAGTTTTGCATTTCTTAATTCAGCAATAGTTGGTGCCAAAGGATTTGCAAATCCAGGTATGGGTTGATAATTGATTAGTTCACTATACTTTTTGGAAAAATATGTACTGTCAATTGTTTTTGCCAATTCTTTTAATTGATTCTGATATACATTTAATGCTTGGGTTTTTGCTTGTTCACTCATCCATGATATAGCCATTCCCATCAATAGACCCGCAATAAGCAGAGCTCCCATAGATGTAAGCAGACCAAACCCATGCTGATCATGTTGAATATGGTGTGATTTTTTGTGCGAAATTATCACATAACCTCCTTATATACATAAAAAATCCCACTTAATTCAAAATATATGGTGCATCTATTGATGCACAATATTGGGATAAGTGATTGCTTAATCAGTTAGATTAGCCTTTTAAGAAGCTAAAAATGATAGTGTTATTGTTTTGGTTTGTGCATGCAGCAGCCAGCGCACCTTCATTCGCTGCATTGTCAGTAGTGTTTTTAATAGTCGCAGCATTCACAACAACAGTTAGGAACCCAGAGGCTAATTTTTTAGCAACAGCATTACATTGTTGCTGGTTGTAATGATTCGAAGTAATGGAAATTGCATCATTAGCATTGGTAATTGTAGCTGGCGCAAATACAAAGGTGCCACCCAAATTGTTATTAATCACCGCACCATCAATTTTATCTGCAGGAACGGCGCGATTTGAAATAGCCCACGCAGTCGATACGCCGGATGTATTTGGGCTATTAGAAGTAAATGACATGATTTTGGTTTTAGCAAAATTGGCCATATCTACATCTTTTTCCACTTTTGCATCATCCAACATGGATGAAATGGTTGGAGAGACTGCGGCCACTGCTACTGCACCAATGACAAGCGCTCCAATAACTTCGAGCAAACCAAAACCAGCTTGGTTCTTGAATTTTTTAAATGTTAACGATGGATTTTTTTTCATCTGCAAATTCCCTTAAGGTTAAAATAAAAAACAACTTTCACTACACTTTAAAAAAACACTAACGTATTAAAACATCACGCATAACTAATGCCATTGATGCCATATCAAATCCTAACCAGGCAATTAATCCAATAGCGGAAAGCATGATCAAATTTCCAACCAACCCCATTGCACGCTCAACAGATCTCGCCATTCGGTCGAAACTTTGAGTCCCTGTATTTTTTAATAGGTCATTTTCCCTGTTGTTTTTTTGATACCTCGCTAAACGGGAAATAAAATCAGAAGCAAATAAACCAGTATCTAAAGATTGACTAATTTTTACTCCGTTTTCTAAGCTTGATTCAAACCGATCCAGGTGATAATCAAGGTACGGGTTTGAAAACTTCTTGATTGCCGAGATTGCCTCCGAAGCAGTTTCGTTATTGCGAATTAATGCGGAAATAACAATTAATAAATAAGCAGCTTGAAACTGCTTATAAATAATGTAATGAGGTAAGAATTTATCCGCAATATCTCTGCTTGGGCCATGCCAATTTTTTAAAGACCATATGGATAAAGAAATAAATGATACTAATGCAATAAAAATCAGCCATGAATAATGTGCAACAACATTCCATAGGTAGTATGAAAAAATAAAGCTTTTCCCCATGTTTTCGACCTGAACTCCAGCTAGGGTGAAATTAGGGATGACCATAATTCCGAATAGCGCTGAAAATGCCAGAGCCATCAAAAACATATATGCTGGATGGAATGTTTGTGCAACAAAAATGCTAACCAATTTATCCTTGGCCTTGTTGATCTCCAAGGCCGATTTTAATCCTTCAGCAGTATTGTTGTTCTTTTCACCCGTCTCAATAAGCAATTGATTTGCAGGCGAAAAGTATCCAGCAATAGAAAGGGATAAAGGAACCCCTGCATCTAAAAGTGAATGAATTTTCCCAAAAATCATCTTCATAGGTTTAGAGAAGGTCCCTTTTGACCCATCCCTGCACGCTTCTAAATAATCAGTAAGTTTATTGTTTTCTGCTAATTCTTCAATTGCATCTGTAAGAAAATCTTCCTTTTTTTGCGAAGTAAAAAAAATTGGATTAAGAGCTAATTTATCAAAATTCAATTAATCAACTCCTCTTCTTTGTTATGTATTCTGTTTTTATGAACAATCTTCTTCTCATCTACAGGTGTTGATGAAGTAGGAAGTGGCGAGCTATTAGATTTCTTATTTCTTAAATAAAATTCATGTGGTTCAATATTTGCTTCAATTTCACGTGGATCAATTTCGCCTATAGACATTTTGTATACCGCTATTTCATAGGCTGATTTACCTATGCTCGCAGGCTCCCATAATGGCCCTGCCATTGATTCAACATAACGAATTGCTTCAATTTTCTTTTTGGAATTAATTAATTCAAGTAGCTCATAATTCGGCACAAGAATAGAAGCGCATACAGTTCTATCGTAATTCCCTTTTTTACAGCAGTGACATCCTTCTTCATTCCTAATACGGATATTCGAAATATGGCCGCTTAAAAGCGTATTCAAGGTTGCTTTATACTTGAGGCTAATCGTTCCATCATCAACCGCACGTTCTAAAGGAACTGAACATAGTGGGCACAATTTTTTGAGTAATTGCTGGTAAATCACGCCTAATAAAAAATTAGGTGTAGTTAAAGTATCTAAGTCAATGCCAATTTTTTGTCCTGATAGACGATTAAAAGCGCCTAAAGGATTATCAATGTGAAGAGAAGATAGCGTTAAGTGTCCACTTTCAACGAGTTGTTCAAACGCACTTCCGGTATCTTTCCCTCGAATTTCGGAAATCATAGTAATGTTTGGGTCTGAACGGAGAATTCCCTCCACAATTTCTGTAAGTGCCTGATCCTTGGTTTGCATACTATTTGTTTCAGGGTTCATTTTTGGTGTGACTTGTGACTGAGTGGTCCCATAAATTTTGCATTCAACAGGGTCTTCTGCCGTAATAATTTTCGTATTACCATCCACCAAATGGTTAATGCAGGTATACATAGATGTAGTCTTACCTGAACCAGTTGGCCCACCCCAAACAACCCCCCCAGAGTTCTTGCGTAAAATCAGCTCTATCAATTCGGATTGATCTTCAAGGAAACCCAATTTAATCAAATCATCAAAGAGTGTTTTTCCTTTATGAATTTTCCCGCCGGATTGCCAAAGTAAACGCAGTGTTACATCAAAACCATCACTAGCAGGCAAGGATTGGAAGCGCAAATTAATATGTTCATTTTTCTTTTCTCCATTTTGCCCTTCTAATTCCACTTCAACAGGAATGCCCGTCTTCTGAATCGAATTTTCTGAAAAGATTGAGCCCTGATTTGCACCAGTAGCACTTTGTTCCCAGGCCGACTTAATAATTGACAAACACGTAGGGTAGTCAACCTGATAATTACTTCGTACTAAATCACCATCAATCCGAAAAACAATTTGAACGCCCTCTCCTATCCTGGCTTTTTTTCGAGCAAAAAAATGGATGTCTGATGCATTTAAAGTCGCACCTAATTTTACAATTTCCTTTAAAGCTACAAAATTTGGAGCAACCTTTCCGTCTTTTTCTTTTTCTCCTAATTCTTTTTGTGAAATCTGATTCATTAGCAGAGGGATTAGGAATCCTTCTGCAATAAATGTAGTGACATCTAATTTACTTTCTCGCCTGATTGCCATAATTAGTGCGGAACAATGGCCTTTTTTTTCGGCCATGACCGATTTATCAAAGACAACAACAGCTGAGTCAGAAGTTCGCCAATAGACAACTTCATTAGGCAAAAAGTCAACAATATTTGAGTTCTTTGAGGTTAATTCGACAGGGTCAAAGTTTGATGCAAATGCCCCCATTTCCCCAATTGAGTGAACTTCGACGCCACCTGCCAGTTTTTTATTAGTCCCTGAATTTTTCGAGTCAGCACTAGTTACCTGTTGATCGGAGGTCAATAGTTTTTTTTTATTAGAAAAGATAGAAAAAATTTTGGATAACATAAGTCTGACTACCTTTACTTAGGAATTCGCGGCAAAGCAGGAAAAGGTAAATTTGGCAAATTAGGGAAACTTGATGTCCCAGCTGTTTTGTCAGTTGTTGCCAATTCTTTGGGTATTGATGGCATTGCCATCACCCTTCTTAAAGTCATAGTTTTGTATTTAGCAGGAAAACTTTGAACAATTGTTTTACATTTATGTTTCTTTGAGCATTCTTTTTTTGTTCGAAATTTTTCGTCACTAATCTTTTTAGTAATCACAACTGACTTTTCACTGATTTCCTTTGTGATCCAGCCATTCTCAATCTCTTCGCCTTCTTTAACTGAGAATAAGGAACGATCAGCGTTTGATATTTCAGCCGTCAATGCTGTGCCCAGCCCATATACACCTTCAAGCTTGAAGCTAGTTTCATTTTCAGTTTGTACTGGTGCTGATGACAACGATTTTGGCAATTGAATTGCTGCAGGTGAAGCTGGTACTAAAGAACCGTGGGAGCCAGACTCAGCAGGCGTATTTAGTTTTGTTATTTCTGCTTGTGCTTTTGCCGCTTCAAGTTCTAATTGCTTTGAAATGGCATTTAAACGAGCATTTTTTACATCCTCTACTGTCATAGTAGAAACATTAGTGGCCTGTGATGAAAAGGCCGAAATTGAAAGCAAAATGCTTAATAGAATTTTTTTCACTATTTTGTCGCTCCAGGTGCACTATTTGTCATTGGCTTGGTCTCGCTGATCTTTTTGATTTGATGAGAAACTTCAAACCAATAACTAATAAACGTCATTTGAGGGGGTGAGCTCAATGCAATTTTCAGAGAATCGATATAACTGCCCATAGGCATTTCTTTGAATATATCGATGTATGCGGCATCACAAGTTGTTGATACCTGAACCCATTTAATGTCCATATCGTAAAGCGGCTTTTGAGCTGGACCCGAGTTTTGGCCCGCTGCACTGGGTGCAGCTCCCGGTGCAGCGCCTGCTCCCGGCACTGCATGTCCGGTTGATGCATTCATTGCATCACTTGCAATGAGAGCAGGAATAGCAGAAGGAGCGGACATATCCACCTGGCAATTTAAATCATCCAGCTTCTGCAAGAATGGAATCATTTTTGACTTGATTTCCCCTTGTGCCCATAAATTGGCTAACTCGGCTGGAGTCATATGACTTAACTGACTGCCTTTGATGTTGATATCAAACAGCATGTTGTAATCTTTTATTTGATACAACTCTTTAGTAGCCGGTATTTGCTGCTCCGGTTTATCAGCAGAAAATTGATCCCTTTTGTATTGAAGTTCGCACATTCCGTTGCTTTTCGCGCATGCAATACTCAGCAACTTCCACCCTTTATTATTTACGGATAGGTTTTTGATCATTCCTTGTAAATGATCAATAAAAATTGGCGTGATAATTCTATTTTCACTATTAAACCAATCAATAAAAGTATTTGTTTTCACTTCATCAAGCTTAGGCAACTTCGCAATTCTGTCGGCTTCCATGGCCGCTGCTTGCTCAAGTGCTAAACGAGCTCGTTCCTTTTCCAGTTCTTTATTGTGCATATAAACAATGGCTGAAATTACGCCAATTGATGCGAAAATTGAAATAATGGTGAGTGATACCCATTTTGGCACGCCAGTTTTATTGATGGCATGCGCTTTTGTTGGAGGGAAGTCACTCCATAGCTTATCGAGATCATCTGGAATGATCCCATTACTAAGCATGGCGAGCTTATCCATAAGCTCGCCCTCACCAAACAACTCAGGATTTTCTATTTGGGCAAGCAAAAGCTCAATTTTTTTTGGTAGCTCAGAGAGTTGCACGATTTGATCGCAACCACTAAATGGGCTCCCAGCATGAATGGCTCCGATCCAAACTTTCTCACTACCAATCGCTTTCAATGCAATTGCATTGCCTGATTTGGCTACGTGGCATAACCAAATGATCGCAGAAATAAATGGTGGCTTCCCGCCCGGCAACGTAGTGCTAGTAAACCCATAAGCACCAGAATCTGGACTTATTACGTCATAAGTTGCTTTGAATGTACGTCTATATTGTTTTACCTTGGCATTATTTTCTTTTGGATTGGACCCGAGTTCGATCCAATCCAAGCAAAAACAAATACTTTTATTGTTTATTTTAATGACGCGAGACATGATCAGTCCCTTACGCTGACAATTGATAAAGCGGAGAGGACGAGAATTTATTTATATTAAATATTTTCTCTGGGGATACTGCAGCATCGTGGTCAACAAGTATTGGAGTTATTAAAATAAGAATATTTTCTGATTTTGCTTTCTTGATATAAGAGCCACCAATTGAAATACTGCTTTCATTATTAATACTCAGATTATCAAGAGACATCAGCACAGCAGTTTCGCCCATATTGAGTTTGAGCGTTTGGCTTGACGAACGACGAGGCACTGTAGGCGACTTAATTGTGCCATTAGGTGTGACGGTACTTTCAAGATTATCTAATGTTGAAATATCCATCGTATATTGCAGAAGCAATTTATTGTTGTCCAGGATACGTGGCAGTAACTGCATGAAAATACCAGTTGTGACGTCTTTTTGTTCAGTTGTTACCTGGGTAGAACTTTGACCTTGAGACGCGCCAAAAGAATTCACGTATGACTGGGTCGTGGCCATTGTAATAGGCACTGGAGAGTTATTAATTGTCATAGCGTTTAATGTGTTTTTAATTTCAACATTAGCAACAGCTTTTAACGCATTGATCATGACTGAACTACCTGCCCACTGGCTAACACTGCCAAGGTCAGTTGCGGCACCAGGGGCTTTGGATGGGGATAAAATGGACTGTCCAATTTTACCCACAGCATCAGAAACTAACGAAGCAGGTGATTTGAGAGAATACTGTTTATTGCCCTCTGTAAATGCCGCATTAAGTGCTACACCCAGCTCAATACCATCTTTCGCAGTGATTGAAAGTAAATCAATGCGGAAAAAAACAGTACGGCTCATGCGACGATTCTGGTCAGCCAGCAGCTCAGAGACTTGTTTGATTGTCTGAGGTGTGTCGGTCAGCGTGATGGTCCCAATCGACTCATTGGCAGATATTTTTCCACCTGGAGTCATATACGCTCTAATTTCATTTATGAGCGACGGCCAGATTTCCAGTTTTGCACTTTGCTTCTGGCTCACATTAATAATGGAAGAAGAACTTGAGCCGGTTCCGCCTTCTGAGGCTTTGGCTTTGACTTCCCCTGATGAATTAAAGTCAGTCGTCACTTCCTTAATGCCAGCTAATGCATGGATTTCAAAAGTTTTCGTTGCATAACGATAGAGTCTTAGCTTTGAATCACGATATTCCCAAGCGATACCCAAACGAGTGGTACAAAGATCTAAGAACTGAGCCAAAGAGCCTTTGTAATTCAAAACGATATTTTTTTCTAAATCACTGGGCGAACCATTTGACCGAGGGGCGCTCGCCTCTTTTTTTTCAGAACTCGTTTCAGATTGGCGCTGATAAACGTCCGGCATGATTTCGACAGGAATGCCAGTAATTGCCGTGATGCGTTCTGTTACGGTAGTAAGGCTTACTCGCCCCTCAGCACTAGAAAGCGTGATCGGAAATTCCAGAGGCTTCGCAAATGCAGGTGGAAGGATTTTATCGCGTGAAACGGGAATAGACGATGAGCCCAAGTACGCTGTATTGATGGTTGAAACGCGCACAGGCGTTTTATCACCCTTTTCAATTTTTTTCAGGGCCGATTCTGCGAGTTCAGCGACGGCATGGTTTGCTTTTTGGTGCTTTTCAACATCAATTGTTGAACAAGCGCTTAGCATGGCACCGAGCGAAATGATGATTGCAGATTTTTTAAACATTGGGTTCATTACATTTCCTGTCTGGCGAATTAGTTAGCTGCACTTGTAACTCGGACAACGTTGTTGCCCGAATATAAGCGGACTCTAATTGGATCATTCTGTGAAATAGCGCCAATTAACTGATCTATTGCGCTTTTGAAATCGCCGCAGAAACGCGCATTTGCTGATACAGGAAAATCACGTGAGTGCTCCCACAACAGTGTCCAGTGAGCTTGATTTGCCCAAATGGCCAACGTATTCATGATGGTTCCTTGGTCAGGAGAGACTACCCACTCGCAAGAAGACGCTGTGCCTTCCACGGCAACAGCGCCTGGCACGGACGAGCTGCCAGAGCCGCTTTGGCGGGATACCCCAGTAGCTACCGGACGGATGCCGTCAGCAGCGGCTAAAGGGGCGTTGCTAAGCGCATTAGTAGAAGCGCTAGAACTTTTTTCTGAAGATCCAGGCGTTTGGACTGCAGCGGGAACTTCTGGCGCTTCTAAAATGGATTTGGCGGTTTTTTCATTTGCGCAATATTGAGAAAGAATCTGGTTCGCCAATTTCTCTCGGACCGCTTTTTGGCCTTGCTTGCTTTTACCAATGGCGGCAACGCGAAGTTTCTGAGCCGTCTCATTGCTCAAGCTGCCCGCATTGGCCAATCGATCAATCATCGCCAGTTCGTTGTTTAAAGCTTGCTCATCAACCTGACTGGGCTCAGTAGTTGTCGACTTTGGATTTCCAAACCAGCTGCTTGTTTTTGATGATTCAGGAGTGCTCTTGCTCATCTGAGGAGCAGGCGTTTGAGCAGTATTATTTGCAACAATTTGCTTTCCGCCCTCTTCTTCTTTAATCCCATTAATCAGTTCATGAGGAGAAAGGGCCCAAATGTTTTGGCATGAAAAAACAAGTGCGGCGGTAATTAAACGTAATGGGAAACTCGGTAAAGTCATGGGTGATGCCTCAAAGAAGAAGACCGTTGCATTTTTGATCAATCCGTATTTATTAACGCCCTCTCTTCTATTGACGAGACCTGGCGGTAGCTCATCCAGTTATGAGCATGTCAAACAGTATTTTTAACTCTGCTTTTCGCATGCTTGATAAATATCATCCGACATCTTCCAAGTCAAAGACATTTCTTTCGGCAAATTTGAAACGAGGAGTTTTTTGCATTTTGTTACGGTGAGGTTAATACTTTTAGTTGTTTTTGCTTAAAAAAATGATGTTTTCTTAATTTGTCAAATGCAATTGCATTAAATTTTGCGAGAACAAGGGCTTTTTGCCATCCAATTGCAAATTCAGTATTAGGGCATAAATTTACACGCAGAGATTCGACCCAAATAACAAGTATTCGAATGATTGTCAAAGACATTTAACATTTGAAATATGAGATTAGGTTTTTTTTGCAATGAATTTAAGCGCCAATACCACCAACTAAATTGACGGTCAAATGCATTTATCTAGTTTTCTGCGGATTCAGTGTTTTTTTGCATTTTCTTTCCCAGAGTTAAATAGTAATTAACCTCATCATAGTGGCGATGAAGTTTTCTAAAATACTCTTTGGCCAACAAGGTTTGTTCTGAGGAGCGTTTGGGGGACCAATAGGCGGCAAAGGCCTGCCACGTAAAGCCGAACCTTTTAATGTTGGATTTGATTGTCTGTGCTGCCTGAACAGCTGCGGTGAAAGGGTGCGCCAACCTTTGC
Source organism: Iodobacter sp. CM08 (assembly GCF_033446605.1). Classification (NCBI taxonomy): domain Bacteria; kingdom Pseudomonadati; phylum Pseudomonadota; class Betaproteobacteria; order Neisseriales; family Chitinibacteraceae; genus Iodobacter; species Iodobacter sp. CM08. The sequence goes on from NZ_JAWQUO010000030.1 coordinate 14,842, forward strand.
AGATTTTCAGGGCTCGAGCCGCCATTGAATCGGGTATTGTGTTGAAACAACCCAATATCAACACCAGTAGCAGCGGGCCGCACCAATGTCATTTTAAACATGCTGTTCTCATTCAGCATGTACGCACCGAGTATGGCCGGATCAATTCCCTCTTGTTGTGCTGCCGCGCAAACGTAGTACGAAATATTGTCTCTCTGCGACACTTCTAGTGAGGGTGCCCGAGCCTGGATAAGCAGCATCAAACCCATCATGCATGAAGTCAAATCCATCTAATTAAACGCCCTTTCGCCAAAAACGTGTTTTATAAACATCGGCATGTACATGCCCGGCGTAGAGTCCAACCCCGCCACTTTGTAATGCCCAAAAAAGGCGGGCGTTATCTGTCATCCCAACATTTTCTCTGTATCCATCCACTGCATCACCATACTGGTGCCGAGAAAGGTGAGCCGCTCCTTCAGTTCGGGAGTTTGTACTGATTGCGCGATAGCCACTAGTTACCGTAAACCAGCGTTGCATCCTATGTGAAACGGCCAACTCCTGTGAGGCGAAAATCAAATCAAACAGTAAAGGGCTCATTTGGACAGCCTGATTGCTCTCAATGTCACGAGTAAGGATGCATAACCTTGTCATCCCATCAATCAAGTATTGCCCATTATCCCAATACAAAACCTTGTCTTGTTCGCCAGTATGTTTTCTTTTAAGCCATAGTTCTCGCGGCTTGGACAAATAGGTATCTTGGATTGCAGCCAACCCACTCGCTGGATTAATAAGCACACCACCGGCAAGACAAGCCAAATTACGGAGAAAAAGTCTGCGGTGCATGAACGTTAATCCTAAAGATTGGAGTGAAAAAGGCTGGGTAGAAAGAGGAGGAGTTTAAAGCATTGGCCTTGGCGGCCCCGGGCAAAAAACACTGAATTTCGAGTCTAAAAGTATTTTTTGCGCTCGCATCCTATGGGGTTTTGCGGATACTACATGGACGGATTCGCATATTTCTTATAGTGAAGTGAACTTACTCGTGGAATGCCACATTTTTTGTAATGTACAATATTATGATTTGCATCAGAATGGTTTCATCCGCACTGGTCGGCTACCGGTAATTTGAATGGGGAGAAAGAATTGACATCCTCCCCCACCTCTCGCTAGAGCTTCGTTCGTAGCTCGCCCGACAAGCGGGAAAGGAGGGGGATTCCTACTGCGGTTAGCTAAAATCTAGCTAACTCACTTCGGCGGGTTCCTGCTTCGCAGAAGAGCCTAACTGCGCTACCTCTCCACAGGCTAACAAGCGCTGTCCGCGCTCTAAAACATTGATAGCGCCGACCACATCGGCGTTATTTTCATAGCCACATTCGACGCACTCGAACTTGGCTTGCGTCTGGCGATTCTCGCCTGACACATGCCCGCACGCCGGACACGTTCGGCTGGTGTTATGCGGCGGTACGGCGATGAGATGCCCACCGCACCACATCAACTTATAGTCCAGTTGCCGCCTGAATTCGCCCCAGCCCTGGTCGAGAATCGCCCGATTCAGGCCGGATTTTTGCGCTACTTTTTTGCCATGCGTTTCAGCATTACCCTTGCTGGACTTGGACATATTCCGTATCTGCAAATCTTCAATACACACAATCGCGTGGTTTTGGCTGATGGATGTTGAAGCTTTGTGCAGATAATCCTTGCGGGCATTGCCGATGTTGATGTGAACCTGTGTGACTTTGGCCTTGGCCTTCTGCCAGTTTTTGCTGAACTTCACTTTCTTCGCCATTTGGCGCTGATAGCGTTTCAGCCGTTGCTGGTGTTTCTTGAAACTGTTGAGCGGGTCGAAATGACTACCATCGCTCAGCGTGGCGAAACGGGCAATCCCCATGTCGATACCGACGATACCGCCTTGCGGTAACTCGGTTGCCACTTCGCGCCGCGTTTGGATGCTCACAAACCACTTGCCACCCGACTGACTGACCGTGACGTTGCGCAGCTCGCCCAGTGCTTCACGCGAATTGCGGTAGCGCAACCAGCCCAGCTTAGGTAGAAAGATACGGCCATTGGCTTGGTCGAGTTTGATTTGCTTCGGGTCTGGATAGCGGAAGCTGTCGCCCGTGCCTTTCTTTTTGAAGCGCGGGAAGTCCGCCCGTTTCTCAAAGAAGTTTTTGAAGGCTTTTTCGAGGTCTTTGAGCGCATGTTGCAAAGCTTGCGAAGGTGAATCTTTGAGCCATTCAAAGCCCGTTTCACGTTTCCAAAGCGGTAGATTTGCAGCCATTGCCACATAGCCGATGAACTTTTCACCCGCTTCGTGATTGGTCTTTTGTAACGCCAATGCCTTGTTGTAGACGAAACGACACGACCCAGCGAAGCAGCGAATGTGCTGCGCTTGCTCACCGTTGGGCTGTAGCTCGAATTTGAAGGCTTGAAGACGTTCCATACCTAAAGTATAGTTTGGTCTATGACAATAGACAACGATATTCGACACGGTAGACACTGTGTTTTTCTGATGCACGTTCACTTGGTCTTTGTGACTAAATATCGGCGCAACGTGTTCACCAAAGAAATTCTGGACGACCTGCGCCCACTCTTTGCAGGGGTGTGTACTGACTTTGAGGCCGAATTAGTGGAATTTGACGGCGAGGACGACCACGTTCACTTGCTGGTGAACTATCCGCCTAAAGTGGCGGTTTCCAATTTGGTGAATAGTTTGAAGGGTGTATCAAGCCGAATGATTCGCAAGAAAAACTATCCCAATATTAAGCAAAAGCTGTGGGGTGGTGCACTATGGTCGCCCAGCTATTTTGCAGGTAGTTGTGGCGGAGCGCCGATTGAAGTGATTCGGCAATACATCGAGCAGCAGCAAACGCCGCACTAAAGTCAAAAGCAAGGACGGCTACGCCGTCCGCGCTATTCATCCCCGCCCTGAAGGTCGAGGTTTTTCGCGCAAGAGGGATAAATAAAAGTTAAATTCTTAGAAGCAGCATTACCCACTCAAGCAGAATGACAGATTTTATCAATCCCTGTTAAATTAGCAGGCATCTACACTTTTATCTGTAAAATTGAAATTGGAGTATTAAGTGAATATTGAAATTTTTGTTGCAGTATTTTCAGCGCTGGTAGCATATCGTTTTGTAGCTCCAGTTATTGACCGTTTTAATCCATTGACCCGCACAAAAGATAAATTAATCAGTGCAAGAGGAATTTCTTCCGCAGGCTCAGAAAAACCACAAAGGTTAGCTTAATGGAGTGCTGGTAATAGAAAAGAAATACCGAGTGGCCATCTCATTAAGAGAGGCAAAACTGCAGGCTGACCGATTGTCCTCACGGCTCAAAATGCTGGGTGTCGATATTAAGCGCACACAAGCACTCGAAGCCGTTGCCGCTGTCTACAACTTTCCGAACTGGCTCAAGTTTAAGGACAGTCTTGACAAGCATCATGGCCCAGCACCACAAGCATCGACAGCGGATCGCGGGCCGCACCGCATTCTTCTGCTTCGTCCTGGCGAGGGTAAAACCAGCATCATGGCGATGCTCTTTGAGAATGAGGTGAAAAAGAAGCAAAGTATTCCGTTATGGATTACTTGCGGTGAGACACTACCTCAACACATCTTGTCCGACGACACGCTTGAGTCGGTGTCGATTATCACGGCTGACTTTTCCGACGAAGGTGAGATTCTGGCATTGCCCGGACTGGATAAAGGTTCGACCGGCATTTGGGTCCGGCTGCACCATCCGGCGATGAGCCCTCATACTCCCCATGGGAGATCGATCCGGGCCAAAGCAATGATTGGATTATTGGCATCGATCAAACGTGAGTGGCCAGAGCGGATTGCCTCAGAGATAAATTGGTGCCTGATTGATGAATTTAACCGTCTCGACCAGAATCACCCGGGACTATTAAATAGCGCATTGCCTGATTTTGCCGGAACGAACATCACGCTGGTGATCAGCACACCGCACTTGCCTTCGGCAGCGCCACCCGGCTATCGCATTATATCGAGTCGGGGGACGGCAGAGCTGCCAATGAAGGGCCTTGTTTTTTGCACAGCAAAGGACGTTGTGATTGCGGATGACGACCGAAATATTGTACCGGGAATGGATAGTCCGCCCACGTATGTGGAAGGTATTGCGAAGCAAGTGTTGGGTGCAATCAGGGACAAAGAGAACAACTACCCGGTACGAGGGCGAAATGCACGCAAGGGACAAGCTGCAGCCATTCCTGTGAGGGTAGAAGCAGCGGGCGCACCGGCCTGAGACGCGGGTGCAGGCCAGTGCAACTAAAAACGCACCTTATGGACTGCGGGCGTCCGAAGCAAAGGGATTAGCTATAACCCTAAGCGTCTGAAAAAGAGTCCGTCTGCAGCATTCCTTTTCGCGCTCCGTGGACTGATGGTAGAGGCCCCAAACTCTACCCACCTGAGTACGCACCCTTATTACGTTTGCATAATTAGCTATAACCCGACCCGCGAAAGCGGGCCGGGTTTAGCAGCCTTCAATCCACTCCGTAGCACCAATCGTGCTGATTTCATGCACTGCGGCCTGAAAACCTCCCCCTATCAGCCTCGCTTTTCGCCGGTTTTAGGCCTTCCCCCCCCCACTCTCACACTCTCTGCTCCTTTTTATTGAGCCCAATTCAATTAATTGGAAGCAATTCAAAATTTTGATAGCAATGCGAAAAATTGAGGCCAATGCATTGAGTTGAAATCAATTCGACATATTGGTCACAACTCAAGATGGTCCAGGTCATTACATAATCCAAAAAAAAAAATTTCTTTCCCTAATTCAACCGAATTTAGCACCTAGTCACCTTAATAAAAGTGACTAAAGCGCATTAAAAATTGAATCCAATTCATAATATTGATCACAATTCATGAATTGGGGGCAATAAAAATCGCCCGACACCGCCATTTTTAAGCTTTCAAACGGTGGGAAGTGTCCAAAAAAACCGGAAAAGTCAAAATCAGGCTGTTAAAGGTAGGGCCGAACTTCGAAACTGGCCCATTCAACGGCACGTGTTAGGACAGAAAACCCCCTGCGCAACCCGGTCAGCGGGGACGCGGGTCGGGTTATAGCTAATTACCCGTTAGGAATGATGTCGTCCCCTTCTCTTGCGCTGCGCCATGGCGCTGAAGGCTCTGGGTTATAGCTAATTACCCGTTCTTGCCGCTTTCTGGTGGTGCTGCCTCTATAATACGGTCCGGCTTGCCCTTGCCGCATTCCCCGTGCTTCGGCCACACCTACGCTGCTAACGCCATCTGGCGGACTCCCTTGGCCCCTTTACGTGTGCGCCGCGCATAAAAAAAGGCCCCTTCAATCAGAGGCCATTCCATATCAGTTCTTACTTGCTTTCTTACTCAGCCCACTTCGTTTCGATTTTCAACATCCGCGTTGCCATTTTAGCAAACGGTGAATTCAAGCCGTCATACTTTAAGCCCAACCCAAGCAACAACGCCACATCCTCTGTCTCAGCAATCAGGTTGGTTTCATTCCCATCCACTACAGGCACATAATAAGTATCCCCTGCAATCGTAGCGATCTTCTTTTTGCCCGTGTTCTTTTTAGTTATTACCGTAACCATGCTCTTATCCTCATTTTCATAAAATACCGATCATCTATCTAAATACTGCCTGAATCAGCCTTCATATCGCTGTAAATCAGCATCAACCTGATCTAATTCAGACTGCCATTCTGCCTGCTGTTTCTTCAGCAGAGGCACCAGCATTTGATGAAACAAACCTTCTTCGTGGTGCCCTTGAGATAACGCTCTCGATACGGATAAAACCCCTTCAGACAAATGATTTCGGCGCGATACAAGTTCCGTGTATTGGCACATAACGACTTCCCAACTGGCTTTGGCTATTGATGGCTTTATAATAGCGCATAATGCGCTACACAGCAAGCTTGCCTTCTGCCCTGAATGATCCCGCCAAGTGCTACATTTAACCCAAGCTTTCTTCGGTAATGACATACATCTTCATCACCCTCTTCTTTTCGTCCGGATTTTTTTGCTCTGCCAGCGCCCCATTGTTAATCGCTGTTTTGATCGCATTAAAAACGTTCATTGGTTTATTGTTGTTTAGAAAATGTGCCTTCACATCCTTGGAATTGAAAGGCTCGGTTATCCCTGAAAATAAGGCCCGAGAGACCTTTGCACTCTCCTTCTTATTCCTTGCCATGTCGGCTAATTTCTTATCTGTAGCCGTATTCATCGAAAAAGTAATTTGGCGTGTTTTGGGCACCTTACTGATTACAGTAGGAGCGATTCCAAACAGCGCTTTTTGCCTTGGTGTCAATTCATTTGAATGCATAAAAATCTCTCGGCTAAAGTGAGAACGTGAGGCGTCCTTTCTGAAATGCTAAACCGCTACAACCAACACTCAACAATTTGAGGTTCGTCTTCAGGCGCTCTTGCGATTTTGTTTAAATTCGACGGCAATTTGCTACGCACTTCTTCGAGTGTTTTTTCAATAAACACCTCCTCGGTTTGCTTAATAGCTCCGTCTTGAACAAAAGATTTTCTCGCCACATAATCGTCCGGATAATCAGTGGGGTGTTCGTAAATTGTCCGAACCGCCAAAAATGTCATGTTGATCCCTTTTTGTTTGAATTATTGCTTTAATAACCGTTTATTTTTTTCTTACCGTTCCAAATAAATACTTAAACCATAAAGTATTTGTTTTTTCTTCTACTTCATCGAGCTTATATTTAAAGGCATTAATTTTTTAAATGCCAAATACTTCCTCGCATACAACCAAAGCGCAACCATGAAAAGTCGTATTGTATCTCAACATTACTTCGGCGGTGGGAGTGCATTTGGATAATGCCTTGCCAAAATGTCATTTAGCTTTTCAATGTCAGCCAGATTTAAAAATTTAACGTGAGCGTTCCCATTCTTAAACCATTTAAGAATGAAATATTCATTCATAAACTCCATTTTATTAAGGTTCGACGCTTCGCTGAAGCGTTGACTTATGCCGTTGCGATGATCCGGCTCAGGTCTTGAATGAAGCACCGAAAAAACCCTAACCAAATCATCCAGTGCGTCTGATTTTCTGCCATAACAATTATATGTATGACAAAATTTTTTTAAAATAATTCGCCCCCCGAATTTCTGAGGTAGATTGGTACTATGCTCCCATGATAATTGGCGGAAGCACTCAATGACCCCTCTTTCAAGGAGCTTCTGTCGCGAGTCGTACAGGTCAGCAAATGTATTGCGAATATTTGTTTCATTTAGTTCAGGCGTTTTTCGTTCACAAATTATTGTATCCCATTGATTTCTTGCTTTTGAATCCATAAACGTCCGCAACCCACTTTCGTGCATAAGATATTTCCATGCAGACGCATCCAGGCCTCTTGACATAGTAGGGAGCCAATCCTTACTAAATACATCTATGTGACGCAACAAATAATCAAGTTTCCCCAGCCCGGCCACCTGTGCAATATCATTTGCTTCTTTTAGTAATTTAGAAGCACTCTCTAACCGCTTCGCAATAGCCGCTCGCTGATTAATTAAGTTTTCAATACTTAGTGATTTAACAATCTCGCTCACGATTTAGCCTTGAATATACATTTTCTTTTTAACAGCCAGCCTGGCTGGCTGAAAATATTAAATTTCCAGTCCCTGTTACTTAACCTCACTAGCGGCTAAATATAAAGCAGATAGCAGCGCTTCTGCGTATTCATATGCTTCTACAACAGTTAAATTTTCGTTATCAATTCATTTTAAAGTAGACCAATTAAGTTTTCTTTAACCTGTTCATAAGTAGAAGCATTTTCCATTTCATTCACCATTGAAATCTATTGCGATTGCTGATGAATTAATTATACACAATTAAGCGTGGGCGTCCACGACAATATTAAGTTAACGCGCAGGCGAAATTAGTCCAGCCACAAATACAATGTGTTGGTGCAGTAAGACGTTCTGTTAGAGGATTGTCCAGAACGATCCGGACTCCATTTTTTAGTATTTAGTGAGTTGTACTTCTAAAATAAATCTAGGGATACATTAGCTGCTTGATTTAATAACTGTGGCTCAAAACTCAAGGCGTTATCACATTCCACCTTTATTACATTTATCGGATTTCTGCTCACCCCAGTCCTTAATTCTAGGATTTATTTTATATTGCATGCACCGTTCATGAGTAGCGCATGGCGAATAAGTCATATTGTTCTCGATCAGTGTGAAACTGCATTCAAACAGCTCTGCATGTTTATTGGCTGTAACAGTTGAAGCTTGAGACGCACCACCCCCCACTTTTTTTGAACCCATAGCGACCGAGGATGCAAGTAATACTATTAGAAGACCAAGAAATTTATTCACGACAACCTCTCTGTTTGGTATTAGTCAAATTTCACTCAGAAGGCAATTCTCACTCTGTGCCATCTCAGGGATGGCTTCCGTTCCATTCCTCGACTGGCACTAACGCACGTTCAGGCACATCCATAAGTTTTCCTGCACTTGTTGCTTTTGTTCTCTCAACTTCCCACATTGGTTGTTTACCATAAGGTAGTGCTGGAGCAATGGCCCGGACTTCGTTTCCGGACTTTTTGAAAATGTATGTTTCGCCGATTTTGATCATACTATCCTAATGCCATTTTTTTTAAGGACGATTGGTCTGATTACTATAGCTGCCTCTTTTGAAACTCACGGCCAAAATTTTTCAATCTTCTCACTATTCCTCTTCCTAAATTCTGGCCATGACTCAATAAGCAGTTTAGTTTGGACAGCATTCAAATTTAAGAACTTTTGAAGTTTATTTATCGCGCCTTCAAATTCTTCTTTCAGTAAGTGCCCGTCTTTAATCACCTTTGAAAATCGAATCTCCCTGCCAGTTCGCTGATTGAACCTCACTTGCAGCTTCGGTGAGCGACCTTCCTCTTTACGTTCAATCAAAGTGAAACCACAAGGAGATCCATCGCTTCTTAAAATTTTTGCAACACTTTGTATTAATTTATTTGAACCATTTGATTTACGTTGAGTAAGCCGCCAGCCATAAATTTGCGAAAAGAGAAGAATTTCTTTTTCGACTGAAGATGCTTCTTCCGGCAACACATACCGCTGCTGGCCTGCAAGCTGGATTTTTATTTTATTCCACATCCGGAAGCGAGACATTTATTAAAACCTTTGAATGCTCTGTAAATAGGAGTCTTGTCTATATAACGCTTTTTATATCAATTAGGTCCAACTTAGAGTGCCGTAGTGCGGTTCATAGTTGGCAATGCAAGTATGTCGGCAAGGTCTTTGATGTAAATCACAGCGCTTTGGAGAACAAAGCCTGGGCCTTTGCGTCCAGTATTTTTTAGACAATTAATTTTGCTCGAAGGTAGTCGCTGAATGATTAAATCACATAGCGCTCGACGACTTGACTCACTATCTAGTAGAGAAACTTCGCGCTCTACTGCCGTGAGCTCAAAACCACGTTCCCTCAGCGATTGGTGCCACAAGTGTTTTCTTTCTATATCTGAAATTGGAGTTGGCGAATGAGTTAATAAAGTGCTCAAACGCTCTACTGCAGTCCGTATCGTTTAGATGTCAGAACTATTTGATGCTTCATCTGACATCCCTGCCCCACGTCGCCATTCTCGGTTACTCTCAACGTCTGCGTGCCATGGCCATGGCCCAGCAGATGCAAAAACCACAGGAGCCATTAAGAACAAGCCAAACGGCAGTAGCATCAACCAATGCTGCAATAACGACAAACCAAGATACCAAGTCAACAATGGTGTCACCGTGAGCAATTCCGGTCTAGCTTCAACCAAAGAAGAAATATAAAATGAATTTATTACCGAAAAAGAAATTGCTCTCCTTTGGACGCACCTATGATGCCTGCACGCCTTGCCGCAATGCTCACTAGAGTCGATAAGAATCAAGAACGACTCAATGCACACCGGCCATTCCCGCAAAACACCCTCGCCTCTCTTCGAGAAAAACTGGCACTGGAATGGACATATAACTCCAACGCTATTGAAGGCAACACGCTGAGCCTGCGCGAAACAAAAGTGGTGCTGGAAGGCATTACGGTCGGCGGAAAATCGGTACTGGAGCACTTAGAGGCAACCAATCACCGGGATGCAATTCATTATGTTGAGCAGATTGTCAGAGACAAAGAGCCGCTCTCAGAGTGGCAGATCAAGAATTTGCACAGCTTGGTACTAAAAGGGATTGATCATGAGAACGCAGGCCGGTATCGCCAGGAAAATGTCGTAATCTCCGGGGCCAGCACCACCCCGCCCGACTTCCTGCATCTGGATGAAGAAATGTTGCGGTTAATGGAATGGCATGAACTGGCCGAATCAATGCACCCAGTGATCCGGGCAGCTGAACTGCACACCCGTTTTGTTGAGATTCACCCGTTTATTGACGGGAACGGTCGCACCGGGCGGCTGCTACTTAACTTTGAGCTGATGAAAGCCGGTTATCCGCCTGCCATTATTCGCAAGGAAGACCGGCTGCACTACTACGATGCGCTCGACAAAGCATGTGCGAGCAATGACTACAGCGACATCACACAGCTCGTTACAGACGCCATAGACCGCTCGCAAACGACCTATCTGAGTCTGTTTGAACATGCTTCACCTAAAAAAACACAACCTACACCTACCAAGCCCGGTTCTACGCCAGATTTTGCACCTTGACAGTCCACGTTCCCCAACCACATATCCCCAGAACAGCACCACGACAAGACCAGGTTAACTGCCCTGATCAATGAAAATGCCCTGCTTGCGTCAGGGCATCTTTCTGGAGACCCCCTGTGAGGGGCCTCGGCATTGATCAGACCCTTCATTACCGGGCCAAGCGTATTTTTCTCTTACAACACTTGGCATTCCAGATCAGCACTGCTTGCAAGACGCGGTTACTGGCTTTGCATTAGGCGCGTCAGCGGGGCATACCTCGCGCCACAAAGCATCTTGATCATCGCCCTCGGGAGCATCGGCATACCGCATCCAGATATGCTCCGGCACAGGAAATCCCGGCCCATATTCACCACTCATTGCTGTGGTGGCATGCTCAATATCAACATGGCCCTCTACGAGCAGAATTTCATGATGCTCACCGACGATACAATCCACGTTTAATGATCCAGCCATAATCCAATCCCCAATTCGCTCAAACGCGATAACTCCTGATTATTTTTCGGTATCCGGTGCCAGGCTTGCGCCGATTTCCTCAGTTAATTTAACTTGTTCGGCTCTTGCCCATTCGAGCATCGTCTTTCCAAGTTTTTTATCATTAATCCGGCAATACTTACCATCGAGACAAAAGAAGGTGGAATACATTGATACGACCCAGTACCACGGTGCCGAAAACACTGGTTTGGATTGATGCTTTTCCGTGAATACCTGATAACGTGTCATCGAAATTCTCCGGCATCAGTTAGATGCAGTGGGTTCATCATTTTAGTTTTCATATTCGATCCCTTTGTTTTCGTCATTTACGCAGCAACCCGCCGCAGCAATGACGAATTCGTTGCAGTCGATTTCATGGTTAATCAGTTTATGATCGATTTTCCGTACCACATTTTTGGCACGACCCAGCGTAATAATTGGCAGCGGAAATGAAGGAGCCACAACCGTTACAATGAAGGGGAATTTTTCTTTTTTTGGGTTTATTTATCTGAATGGCCGTCCCCTCAAAAGCCTTATGAATATCTAAACTTTTAGCGGCCACGGACGAGCGCGTTTTTGTTTGAATGTACGATTGGGGCCAGAATTTGACGTTCTCGCCTACAGAGGGATCATCTTTCACGTAAAGCACGGCTTGACCAATATCCGTTGTGCTTTTGCTAGGTTTAGTAACCCAATAAGCATCGTTCCCGTCAAAACGATTATTCACCTGCACATAGAAAAGTTCGTCTGAAATTAGTGCTGCTTCTGACTCATTGAGGTACTGCACATCGACAGTCGGGCGGGACAGTGTGAGCACAGCTACCTTTGGTAGAGGAATATCCGTATTTCGCATATTGTGCTGGCTTAGGGCTTCGGCTTCGGAAAAAACTTCGGCTTGTGCGATATTCGTTGTGTAATCACCGCCCATCTTCCAAAACATCATGTTCCCGCCGCATAGGTTGCGACTATCTTGCAATACGTATTGGTTTTGAACTTCCCCTGCTACCTCACTAATTTCTTTCATCGAATGCCTTTCATTGAGTGCCGAATACTGCTTTAAATGATTTGCTGCTTCGCTATATGCTTCATATCGAGCTTCGCATTGCGCTTTAGTCAGTTTTTTTGTCATGCCTGAAGGTTTACCTAATGATTACTTCATGCTGAGTAAAACATACCCAGGCTCAATTCCGTATTGCCCCCCACGGACAATATGAGTAACTGTACGCCAGCAATCATCATTGCCAATCCGTTCATTGCGTTCAGTATCAAACGGAAAGAGCATCAATATGCTTGCGAACCTCGTGCTGAAAACGCTCAGCACCCGCGATAGCTTCATCTTGCGTTTTGAAGCAATGGAGCCCAGTCAGAGGGTCGGTCACATAAGCTTCGTCGATCATTGGTGCAAAATATTTGATATTGAAAATTAATAATTAATTTTTAGGTAAAGAAAAAACATCATCACATTTAAAGCCGCGACCGTAATTATGCAGCCCAATATTTTCAAGCCACTGAGCCATACCAATGTATTCAGTCATTCCTTCTGTGATAACTACAAGATACGGAGACAGAGCGGGTGTTTGAGTTAGGTCTAGTGTCGCAATTGCAATACGCATCTCGCCCGACCCCCATTCATTTTCACCCTCACTCTTTACGTGCTTAATGATTTGATCGGTGCAATTAAGGCGTTCAGCCTTATCATCCAGAAATTCAAAACGCATATTTTTTCCGATTTCAATTGTTGAAATTGTATTCGAGCTGCACAAAACTTTTTAAGAAGTATCAGTTTCCTTATCGTTGAATCCTTCATTGTTCAATGGTATGGCATCACCAGACATGCTCTGTTTTGCCATAACATACGAAAAAACATATCAAGGCCTTTCAGCAAGTCAGTTTCCATCCAGTTCAAAGGTCGAGCAACAATTGACATGATTTTTTCCAGCGGTTAGGCCCCTTCTGGCAGCTTGAGGGTTCAGCATCATCCTCTGGCAACCCATTCCAGCCGCTACACAGAGTCGTATAGTGGGCAAGAGCAAGTCGCTCCGGCATCGGCCACAACGCACGGATCACGACTGTAATATCACTACTCTGGCCCACATACCGAGAACGGCAAGGAAATTTATTGTGAATACAACGCCTCGGAGCCGAACATTGGTAGTTAAAATTTGGATGAAGCTGTGAAGAACGCGACCAATGACGAATACCCACGCCAATACTGCGGTAAATAGAGTTACGTCGGATTGCAAAAGCAACAAACATGCCGTGTAGAAGAACAACGGCAACTCAAATTGGTTAGTAAGATTGGCACTAATACGAGGCTCAATCTTTGCTAAAGGGTTGCTGCCGTCTGGCCGACAACCAACTCCCCAAATTGCAGGAGCACGAGCTATGGTAAGTGACACATAGAGTAAAGCCGTTAGAGCAACGTGCACCACCATTGGAATGATTAGCTGATGTGGCATAAGCTTTTCCTCGCTATTTGGTGCTTTGAAGGTGCGCAACAATTTTTACTCCTTTCACTATAGTCAGACACCACTCTTGCTTGCATGATGGCGCGATTGGCTTCTAATGCCTCATTTTTTAGAACAATAACGACGGGCCCTTCACGCAAATCTCCGCTCATTGTGCCGTGCAAATCTAACTGCTCCTGATGCGTAAGGTTTTTCCACTTAGCAATCCACTCATAATTGCCAAACAGTAATCCAGTAGGGCCCGTTGCACAGGATTGGCCTACTGACAGCCCGTTTTCCGCACACCAAGCTTGTGCTGCGTACATAGCTTGAAAAGTGCCTTGCTGGGTGAATTCAATTCGCATAATCTCTCCAATAATTTCCATGCTAGCTTTACCTGTGATTACTTCATGCTGAGTAAAACATATCCTGGCTCAATGCCAAATTGACCGCCTCGGACAATATGAGTCACTTTACGATAGCAATCATCATTGCCAATTCGTTCATTGCATTCTGGATCATACGGATAAATAATCAGCGTATCGCCTAGCTGAAAGCCTCGATCATCTTTGCGAATTTCTGCCGTTTTATTGCCAAGTAGTATTTCAGCAAATAGCTCTGGATGAATTTTCAGTTCATGAGTTGCCATATGATTCTTTTCCGATGGTTGATTAACGAATTCGCCCGCGCTCTTTGCCGACTGGCTGCATTACAGCTCGTGCAGCATCAAAAGTTTGTGGCAAATCATCAGGAATCTGAGTTTGCAGATCACCATAAGTGCTACTCGCACTTTCAGCATTTCTTAGTGCTTCAATGGCCTGACGCACCAATGCTGCCCAGTCAGAATTTCTACACAATTGGTCAGTTGGCAGCAATGCAAGACGTTCTTCAAGCTTTTGCATTGCTTCTATTAATGTTCGCCCTGTCACATAAGGAAGCCAGCCAGCTGAAAATACATAGTCCATTGCTGGGGACATATCGTTATCACCTGCGCTTGAAAGATCGTAGACTGTAACAATTTCAAGTTCACTTGTTCCCAATGCAGCCCATACGCCTTTGCTGTAACGGTCATCCCATGCCTGAAAGTGAAAACCTTCCATGGTCACAAGATTGTCGATTCGCTCAAATGTCATTTTGCGATTCCCTGGTATTTCCCATAATCTTTTCCGTTAGTCAAGTTGCTTCCGAAATGAAGTATCTGCTTCATCGAAAATTTCGCGTACCCGACGGTCATGTTCTGCTGTTTCTGGATCGGTATCAATTTTTCTAAATTGGTGTTTCTGAAAACTCTTCATAAATAGAGGCAACAAAACGAGGGCTAGTAGTATCACAACAGGATTTAGCAAGGTAGTATCACAACAGGATTTAGCAAGGTAGTATCACAACAGGATTTAGCAAGGGTTCACCTCGATAACTAATGCCATACCAACCTGCAAAACCAACTAAGAGCATCAGTCACAGGCAAACCAACAGCTTGATCTTTACTTTCAGTACGCTGTTATGGCCTTCCATATATGCAAATTGCAGTTTCAGCGACGGGAGTGAACGGCAATCCGCCAGTTTTCCTGTTTGACCGTGGTCTCTCCCTAATTCTTCTGCTCGTTTGATTGCCATTTTCAGGATGTTGCCCATAGTGTTTACTCCTACAAGGTTAATCGTTGGGATTTTTTCCGTTGAAACTGGTTTGCCCATGCTGACCTTCCAGACAGAATGGGCAAAATAGCTACATCCCCTGCACAGGTTCGCGTTGTGCTTTCAAAGATAAGCGGATAGATGTATTGGCAAGGATAGCCTGAACCTGCTCATCGGTAAGGCTCATGGCTTCGTATTTTTGTAGTTGTGCTTCAGTTACTTGGGTAGGTTGGTACAGTTTGCTTATGTTAGTTTTGGTACTCATGAGGTTTCCTTTTTTGAGGTTAGTGATGAGTGATTTCGGAAATTATTCCGGTTATTGTGACTCAAATGTTGCTTGGTTAGCATCGTATTCGCCTCACGCTCACTGCTAAGTTCTTGCCTCAAGCGTTCAAGCTCTACAATGACATTGCTCTCTGCTAGAGCAATTCCTTCATATCCGATGACTGTAATCTTTTCAAGACGCACGTTCGACTTCTGCAAGACTCTTTCCTGTTGCGACCTCGACCACTAGAAACATCCCAGTGGATAGCGATATCACGCGCACGGGAAAAGGATATTGTGCTGCAATTCGCAGGGATTCGGCATTAATAACCTGCGCACGCTTTTTAGCGCTCCGTTCTTCAATGAGACCTAACAGCCAGCCGATCCCCGCTAAAACAAGTAGCACAAGCAGCGTCCAGCCGACGGCACCGGTAAAGGTACTGGTGAAAATTCTCACGATCATAAAAATAAATAAAATGATAAACAAAGTCATTCCTGCAAAGATTGGCATTTTCTATCTTTTTCCGTGAGGATGCTTAGTTAAGTAAATCGTTGAAGTCTTGAGCGTCGTGAAACCATTTAGGGCATAAGCTCAGTTGAGTTTTAAAGGCCTTCCGTGGATTTTCATTAAAATGACCGTTCAATCCATTCTCGAGCACGAACTGAGCCAAAATTCCCAACAACTCCGAAAGCGCCACACACAACTGCCAAGAGCAAAATACCAACTCGACACAAAGATTCAGCACCATCAGCCTTCACAAACCAGCAAGCCGCCCATAATGCCAACAAAATGGACATTAGGCCAAATGCCTTTATATAAGCCTTCATGAAAATTCCTTATCTGATTAAGCAGCAGTGTTGATGATGAAAAAGTCGCTGTCGTGAATTTTCAAAACAGCATTTCGCTTTGCTGAATCTTCCAAAATGCCTGCGTTTTGATAAATTGGTCGCATTACCTGAATAGGAAGAAATCGCGCACCCCGCCGCTTGCACTCTGAACGCACCAACTCCCCTCGCTTGATCATGCGTTGCATGAGCTCGGATTGTGCTAGATCAGCCTTACCATCCACTGTCATTTTGCGATTCCCTGGTTTTTCCGTCAATTTTTTAAGTTTACGAATAACATCTGCTAGTGAGTTTGCTGCAAGCTTCACTTCATCGACATTTTTTAGATCAATCTCACCGCCTAGCGAATCACAAACCTGAGCGGCCATTTCAAATGCCTCGGCCATCGAAGCTCGATGTGCGGCTTGCCATGCACGGAACGCAAACGTTTTTTCGTACCCCCCACCGCCTGCTCAGCAAAATTGTCCTTGCTGTTTCCACCAGGTTTCAAAGTCCATGTCTTTTCCGTTAGCCTGCACTATCCGTTTTGGTTGGCTCCCAGATCGCAGCATGTTGCGATGCCAACATACCCATCGAAAACATAGAAAAACACAAGGCTGTGATTCGAAGAAGCTCCCAATCTCTCGGTGCATAAGCGAGCACACAACTACCTACCACTCCCATTAAAGCTAAAATCAGAGCAGGCTTCTTGGCTATACACCACTTTCCGCTAAGGCTTTGTCTCATGCTCTTTCCTTTGATTTGCTTTTATTTATGATTCGTCTTTGTTGACGCATAAAAAAGATCCTGATTATGTCTCTTGCTCAACCTCCTTGCTCAAACCACCTAAAAGGCCTAAGGTGAACGAACGTTCTTTTTTGGAGTGGTCGTCATGGCAATCAACCCAATCCAGATGCAAAAGGGGCTGTCGCTGACTGATTTTTTGAAGCAGTACAGCACGCAAGCTCAATGTGAAGCGGCATTGTTCCAAGCGCGTTGGCCACAAGGGTTTCGCTGCCCCGTGTGCCAACATGCTGTAGCCACTGAGTTCTTGCGTAGCAAAACTCGTTTATGGTGCTGCCGTGCTTGCAAACATCAAACTACGCTGACTGCGGGCACCATGATGCATCAAAGTCAATTGCTTCTCAGCAAATGGTTTTTGGCGATTTACTTGGTGACTCAATCTAAGACCAATATTGCTGCCTTGGCATTGCGGCGACAATTGGGAATTAGCTGGAAAGCCGCGTGGTTGCTTAAACATAAGCTGATGGATGCAATGCGCCAACGTGAAAGCGGCCAACCTTTAAGTGGCGATATTCGGGTTGATGACGCCTATCTCGGTGGCGAG
This sequence comes from Iodobacter sp. CM08, assembly GCF_033446605.1. NCBI lineage: Bacteria > Pseudomonadati > Pseudomonadota > Betaproteobacteria > Neisseriales > Chitinibacteraceae > Iodobacter > Iodobacter sp. CM08. Next base: position 32,446 of record NZ_JAWQUO010000030.1, read on the forward strand.
TATCCAGGTGGAAAATCTGGGCGGGGCTCAGAGAACAAAACAGCCTTTGTCGCTGCTGTGGAAATGCGTAACGGCCAGCCCAACCGAGTGCGTTTTGATCCCGTTGATGGCTTCTCTTTCGCCGCCTTGATGCCTTGGGCAAGTAGCGCCTTACGAGCGGGGAGCGTGATCACTTCGGATGGCTTGAGCGGGTTTAGGGTCGTGCAGCAGCTCGGCTTTCAACACCGCGTGGTGATTGCGCCGAAGGGGAAAGCAGGCACCGAAATTGATGCGTTTAAATGGCTCAATGTGCTGATTGGCAACCTGAAAACCACGCTGTCTGGAACGCATCATGCATTCAAATTTTCAAAATATGCGGCTCGTTATTTGGCTGAGGTGCAATACCGTTTCAATCGTCGAGCAGACCTGTGCGCTCTGATTCCTCGATTACTCAAAGCCGTGATGCAGGCTAAACCTTGTCCAAGAGGGGTATTTCAAGCCTTAATTGAGCAAGAGACATAATCAGGTAACTATAAGCTGTGCTCAATCGCATTATTTAAAGCATCAAACGCTAGTGATCGTGTCTTAAAGCCTTCTAAGACAGGAAGTCCTTCTAAGTGAGGCACGACAAACCACTCTCCGTTTTGGATTGTGCAATCTACAATCCCTCCATATATTAGGTCAACGTTTGTAGCCAGCCCACCTGGCTCTGATTCACTCCATCCTTCAGGGGGAGCAGATTGAACCAATGCAGCCGCTTCGGAATACAATGTTACAAGCTCGGGGTATTCAGCTAATGCAGCAACTGAGGGTAGAAACACATCAGATGACGCTTCAGTGTCAGGAGATGCCCAATACAATGCGTTATTAACTTCGCGCTTGTGCGCTTGGCGTAAGCCTCCATCTCCCAATGCATCCACAAAACCGAGTGACTCACCCTCAAAAAATACTTCGGCCTTCCGCCCATGATTAATCAACGGTTTGATCATCGCAGCCCTTGCGAACTCGATAAATGTTAGCTGCTGTGGCAAATTCCGTGCTGGAATTGGCACTACACCAATAGGATCGAAAGCAGGCAACGCTTCGCCTGTAGTAAATCTCAGAGTTAATACCCCCCCATCTACGGTGAAGATTTTAATGCCACCATTATTACGGGCTGCATCAATGATTTCTGCACGAAGGTTGTCGTCGGTAGTCCACTTGTCATACGTTACCCCAGCCTCAATCGCAGTTTCCTCAAGTTGAGCACGATTAATTTCTCCGACAGCAAAGCAAATACGGGTGTCAAGTTCTGAACCATGTTCGATAGGGCTTTGCCAGCCGGTCCCTTTCCTTTTTAATTAGCATAAAAATTCACGGTTTCATAAGGTGGAGTGCAGCACCACATGAACAGAGGGCTGCGCAATTACTACGGGCCAAGCCAGACCAGAATAGTAGTTTTCGAGGTCCATTCATTTATTGACAAATGGGACAAAATAGCTCATTATTGATGTGTGGCTTGACCACATAACTAAACCCTGTTTCTGTGTTGTGTCGGTTTGCCGTCAGAGGCAAGTTAAAAACACAACTCTCTTAAACAACAAAGAATAACCAAAAACATGAATCTATGCCTCCTCAAAGCAAACAAACATTTAGACAAAACTAAATACGCACAATCTCTTGGTTATACAGGGGAAAAGCCAGTTGTTGTCCTAGACGGAAAAGTAATCTCACATCGCTCTGTCGATTGGCTTTCTTTCTGTAATAAATTAAGAACAAATAAATATTATTATTAATATTTACGAATTTCAATAGCCCAGTATAAATTACAGGGCATAACCGGATAAATCTGATGAACGAATCACAAATAAACGCAATCAAATGTATTCACGCAGATGCAGTTGGCGCTTTCGAATTTGCGCATATCGAAGGATATTTGAATACAAATAATGGCCATAATTGGGAGGCACATCGAAAATCCATTAAAGAATTGGAATCTGCATTCCCAAATATTTTAGCGCCAGTAGACTTGAATTTTGATTTCTAAGATGCAGGTCATTTGTTTGAATACTGCGCGTGATGCGCTTTAACACCCTTTTAGCGCCATTCTAGCCCTGTTAAGGGGCATACCCATGCAAGTTCGCTGTCTTACGTAGTGCTGCCAGATTGTGGTGCTCCCCGGCAAATGAGCTTCTATCGGTATGCAGGAAAGGATACCCATGGTCTGTCGTTCTCACCCATGATGGGTATGGTGAACATGGGGATTAATCCGATTGGCCTGTTCTTTTCATCCAGTCATTTCGATAATGAGAACACCGAACCCGCATCGCGGTAGCTTGGGCATTTCGTGCACAGGAGTATTGAGCATAGGCGAGATTGGTGCAGGCGACTACTGATATTTGGCTGTCAGGAGCCGTCTGCACAATAGGCGTCAAACCCAGTCAGTTGGTGCAGTCAACTTCTGAAAACGACAGCCATGGACGCTTCTTTACCTCTGAAAGTTCCCTTTCAAAAAAAATCAGCCCGCGTGACGGGCTGATTTTGCTTAATTACTGACTGTCCAACCTTGGCCGTTTCCTCCTTGTACTGACGACCTGCAACTTTGCTAATCAAATAGAATAAAAAATTATCGTCGCGAGCTGCAGTCCAGCCGTTGATGTAGCAGCAATCCATCTGATACAAGTCGAACCATGCGTACAGAGTGCCATCTGAGAGCATCGCCAGTTCGGGATAAAGGGGGCGCAACTCAATGAAGTCCTCCCGTCCGAACTCCGGCACTTCGTTGGTTGGATCGTCCAACATTTCTAGTTGAAGCATCGACGCTCGTGCCCAGATGCCCGCAACATGTTCTCTGGCGTGCCGGGCAGCTCGGGTGCGGTCGTTCAGCCACGTAGCCTCCCGTTTCTTCACATCATCAAACCCCGCCTCATACGTCCAATGGCCCAGGTAGGTGTAGCCAATATAGCCTAAGCTCTCCGATTTCTCCTCACGCTAAATGACAGGTTGCGGTGGGAGCAGTGCCGTATCGAGAGCGTCGCATAGCGTCATGGGCTGGCCATAGTAGGCGAAGCCACCATTCCCAGACTGGATGCCTCCCAATAGCAAACTGACGAAAGCGTCCTGCGCACCATCCTTGCTTTGGAAGATTCCAGGCAGCCGGGCGTTGAACGGGCGATGCCGGATCATCAGTCCGCCTGCGGGATGCACCGCTATCTCGTAGGGTTCAGGTACAACACCCCATGTCGTCCTATTATCTGTGTCGAGATGGCCCGGTCGGTCTCGTGAGCTCAGTTCATTGTGGTTGTTCCGGGCTGGCCACCGTGGCATTAAACGTTCGATGTGAGCCTTCAATCCAGCACCACACTACAAACATCCTCCATTGATGAGTTTTAAGGCCTCCATATGACTCCAAGGCCTGCCAGGTCCACCATAAGTGCCCAATGAGCATATGAAGGGGTTTTTGCCCCGGTAACCCATGCACGATAGACGCTAGATGCTCCTGTCTCATGAAGGGCAAGCCCAATTGCCCCGCCAATCAGAAAATTTAGTTGGCGAGCTGAAGCGGTTTCTTTTTTGGCGTTGATCGCAATTCTGCTCTCTACTTCAATGAACTCACTTGGCAGAGGGGTGACCCAGTCTGGGCCTGAAGCTAAAACTCCGTCTCGAATCCCTCCAGTAAAAGGCTGATCAATAAAGCTAAATCCTTTTGGTCGCCATATGAACTTGTATCCAGCAGCGTGGGCAAGAATCGCCCAAGCAGCATATGGGATGCTACTTGGCTGATCCCCAGATGAAACCCAACGCCTATAGGTGCGTGAATTGCAGGAAGAACCCGATGTCTGCACTTCGAGCCCTAGCATCATCCCAATGCGGCCACCTGTTATTTTGATTCCAGTTTCATGCTTGATCATTTCGGCAAGCACCCGGACCTCATTGCCGGTTGGTTGCACACGGGCCGGGTCAAGTGCCGGGCGTAAAGTCTCATCTCGAATTGAATGGAGTATCAATTTCTTTCTCCCTTTAGATATATTTAAAAAAAAGCGACTTAAACACAGTACACTGCTGTGAAGTCGCTTCAGGTTGTTTTCATTTCGATTTTCGGTCTTGAGCATTTTTGATTGAATCGATTTCAATCAGATCTAATTCATTCTTTTTTTGTTCCGCTTCATAATCTTTATTAGCTTGTTCAATAGAGTCTTCTTTTGTAATGCACAGATGAGCGCCACCCAACCTGCAGAACCAATGTTTTCGCGGAACTGAGCTGCCCACCAGTCTTCAATAACACCACCCAGCCTGACTTTGGTTGGGTAAATCAAGGCCCCATGGACTTTTGTGCTTCCTAAAATCCCTAACATTTTATCTTCCTTCGGAATGACCCAGATTACCCTAAAAGGGTTTATTGATGTGGCCAGTTCACCTAGCCATAGTGAGCTAATTTGTCCCATCCGTCAACGCAATTGTAATTTTTCCGGAAGAAATAACGGGAAGCAGGCAAACTAAGAATTAATGAGCTTTCGGCTCACTGGGGACTTAATACCCTCAATAGAGTCACTCAAGAACAATAAAACTACAGAGCACGTTGCTGTAGCCAGTAATGCAACATGCAAAATTAATTGCTGCTGATGTATCGTAATGAAGTGGTCGACCCACATTGCGTACTCCACTGGGGTCACTTTAACGACATCATTGATTGCATTAATGAAAAAATTTGCTGCGTCATTTACGACGCTTAAACCAAAGTACGATGTATTTTGGGGTATGCGGATTTGAGTGTGTTTTTGGCTCCAAATCCTACGCCTGACATCGTGTAGTAAAACCGGATTTTATTGTTGCAATGGTTGGTTTGTTCCAACATAATGAAACCGGATTACATTGTGGGAACAAGGAAATATATGGAACTCTTTTCTGCTTTAGGCTTTCGATGGGACAGGCTCGCTGTGCCCGCTGCGGTGCCGACGCACTCCATCGAGCGGGTGGCCTTTCGGTTTCATCGCATGCTGCCCGAGTTCGTTTGGGATGCGTCCGTCCTAGAAGGAAACCCGTTCACCTTTCCCGAGGTCAAAACCCTGCTCGATGGCGTGACTATCGGCGGTCGAAAAATCTCTGACCAAGAGCAAGTCCTCAACCTAGCGGAAAGCTCCAAGCATCTTTTGGCTCTGGTGAAGACTGGCAAGTTCTCGTTGGGCAAAGCGACGTTTACTGAGCTGCATAGTCTTGTCGCTCGCAATGAAGCGCTGGAGTGGGGGCACTTCCGAGGCGAAGGTAAAGAGACAGGCTACACGCCGGATGTTGGTTTGGGTGAACAGGGGCGATACACGCCACTGGCAACCGTGGCGGGTGCGCCAGAGTTGAATCGTGTCTTTGCCAGTGGCCTGCAAGCGCTTCAAAGCGACGTGCAGCAACCCTTTGAGAAAGCTGCCGCCTTTTTCCTGTTCGGTGCTTTGCAGCAGTTCTTTTTTGACGGCAATAAACGCACGTCCCGTTTCATGATGAATGGCATTTTGATGTCGGCGGGCATTGATGCTGTCAGCGTCCCCGCAGCAAAGGCGCAGGAATTCAATGAAAACATGGTCAGGTTTTACATGGAGAAGGATGCCACTGAAATGATGTCATTCTTGGTCAATTGCCACCCGGACGCTGAACAGATTCATGAGACAAATCAAACCACTCCAGTCCAAGACAGTGATAACGGAATGGAGCCATGATAAAAAATTACGGCTATCCCAATTTGGCTGTGTTTACCCACAACAAAGTCCGATTTTTTGGAGTTATTGCATGACAAATGAAGTCTTGAACACTGATGCATCCCCGGCACCACGTAGAGGTCGGAAACGTGCCGACGCAACCAATGAGGTGCGGGTTGTTTCACGGTTGCACAGTATCGAAGAACGCCATTACTACACCGCGTTGGAAGCGCCCGACGTGAAAGTGGCGATCCATGATTACGAGGGAGCGCAGGCGCGGCGCGATAGCATCAGTCGGAAACTGTGTGGCGGCTCTACTGCCGTGACTGTGGACGATCTCGGGCGTTGGGAAGCCTCACTTGCGACCGCCAAGAAAACATTGGCGCAACTTGCGCTTCGCACGCCCATTTTGAAACGGCACCCGGCTTTCGCTTCTGTGATTGACCACAGCTAAATCTGGATAGCCTGCATATACAAGTTCAAGAAGCCCTTACAAGCCTGCCTCAAAACAATGACAACGAAGGAATGACGCTATGACTAACGATAACAAGCCGCCTATTTTCGACCCCACTGTAATGTTCGACCCTTCCACTCATGAGCCGCGCACCGGCAAGTCAGCCTTAATGGGTGAACTGATGGCTCAGTTTGCAGACAAACAGGAATCTTTGCAAGCAACGATCATCGGCAATTGCACAACGACGCTGCCGATGAAATTCAAGTTCGACCCGAAAGACAACGGCCACTCATTTGTGATTGGCTCAACGCGCAGCGGCAAAGGTATTGCCCCCGCCTTTATTGCTGACCACTTGGATTCCGTGGCCGAAAAGATGAACGTGAACGACAAAAAAGAGATTATTAAATGAAAGTCACCATTAGCTATCCTCCCGATTTTCGGTTGTCAGGTTGGTCGAAAGAGGTTTTCCACTACCGCTTGATCCAAGCACTACGTGGAGATTCTTTTTATATTTACACGTTGCAGCAGTGCAGGGAGTCGCTTGGTCTGGATGAGAACGAACAGCTACACGATGATCTATCGGTGTTCAGCAGCATGAATTACTCGAAAATGTCTAGCTCCGTTCTCGCTACATTACCATCGAAAATATCCGAGTATCTAGGTGTCAAGATACAAATGCATCGGTTGGCTGGTGCCGGACTGATTGCCAGATTGTTACGATTATTGCTGATTGGAGGTGTTTTAGCTGGTTCTGCTGCATTGGGCGCTTTCGGAATGCTACTGAATTCTGATATCAGAGCAACTCACAATAATGCAACGAAAATTAGTAATTATTCGGAAAAAATACCTAGTCAGACATTGTTTTCCGATGCACCACAACTGCCGAGCATAGGCATGGCAGTACCAGGAGGCCAAGCAGCGTCCTATGGCTCCAATAGCTTTTGTGATAGTGGTGACGTAAGCTGCTCTACTACGATTACTGGCAAGCCGGTTGAAGCATTAGGAAAGCTAATTGCAGCTATTCCTCAAGGAAAAGCCAAAGAATACAAGATTCGGTTGTCAGTTACTCCGGTACCTTGCTGCGAAGAAGAAAGTCGCTCAATTTCAAGATGACCGAGTTTAATTCTGACCTTCTGAGGCTGCTGCGCCTTCATGGCTTCGCACTGACCTTCTATGGCGGCGACGCGCTGCATGCTGGTGTTGGCGCTCCCACCGAGCAACAGACATGGCGCAGCGCTCTTGATGGCCTTGGGGCATCTATCAGCAGAGATGGAGCGGGGACAGCGCAACAGGCGCATGAATTAACCGCCACCATTGAGTCTTGCCTGTTCGATCTGAATGCGGTCGTTCCGAGAGCGGCAGGTGCAGCAGTGGCATCGGCTATCAGTCACGCTACGGCTAAGGTCTAGTCCAGCATGGAGATGCGTTGATCCATGCCAGCCAACATTCTGAACCTCCCCGACTACAAGGTAGTTCGGGTCGAGGAAAACGACCACGATTATCACATCACCGCCGAAGTCTCAAATCCTCCCGTCATCTGCGTGGGTTGCGGTTCTGAGCGATTGATCGGTCACGGGCGTAACGAACAAGTCATCCGAGACATGCCGACCCACGGCAAACGAGTGGCTATCTACGTGGACACTCGCCGATGGCGATGTGTGGACTGTGGTAAGACCTTCATGGAGGTACTGCCCTCCGTTAACGCCAAGCGTGAGATGACTGAGCGGCTGACACGCTGGATCGGCCAACAGAGTTTGAAGCGCACCTTCGCCAGCATCGCCGAGGAAACCGGCTTGGACGAAAAGACCATCCGAAACATCTTCCGCGACCACGTGGCCGTACTCGAAGCTGAATTCAGGTTTGAGACACCCAAGTGGATGGGCATTGACGAAATCTACCTCATCAAGCCGCGTGGTGTCATCACCAACATCGAGAACAACACGGTGCTGGATTTGCTTGTCAACCGCAACCAAGACACGATTGCCAAGTACCTTACTGGCCTTAAGGGCAAGGAGAAGATTCAGTACGTGGCGATGGACATGTGGCGGCCTTATAAGAACGCGGTCAATGCCGTTCTGCCGCAAGCCATCGTTGTCATCGACAAATTTCATATCGTAAAAATGGCGAACGAAGCCATGGAGAAGGTGCGCAAGTCCATGCGGGCGGATCTGACCATCAAACAGAAACGGGGCCTGATGCACGACCGTTTCGTATTACTCAAGCGGGAACGCGACTTGACAGACAAAGAGCAATTCAATCTGGATGGATGGGTGAAGAACTACCCCTTGCTAGGCGAAGCGTACAGGCTCAAGGAAGCGTTCTACGGCATCTACGATGCCAAATCCCAGCCCGATGCACTGCTGGCCTATGAATCATGGCAGAAGTCCATTCCGCCTGAGCTGCACGATTCCTTTCATGACCTGACCCGAGCTTTCCAGAACTGGATGCCGGACATCCTGAGCTACTTCAAGCATCCGGTCACTAATGCCTATACCGAGAGCCTGAACAGCCTGATTCGGGTTATGGACCGCATGGGCAGGGGTTACAGCTTTGATGCGCTACGGGCAAAGATTCTGTTCACCGAGGGCGCTCACAAGCGAACCCTGTCTCGACCTAAGTTTGAGCGTCGGCGGGAGCCTGAACCTGTCGAAATGGGCTTGGGCTTGCCGGAGGATGCAATCGGCTATGGCCTACCGCCTGTGCTCATGCGAAAGACGGTCATGACGCCAAAAGAAAAGACGCCGAATGCAGGCCGCCCACACGAACCATCAGGGCCACCAAAGAACTACGGGGCCGACATAAACACATTGATCGAGCTATTGGAAGCGGGCAAGCTATGACGACTCAAACACAGCTAAATCCGGTTACCCGTTAAACTTAGGCAAGAATAAAACTTTTATGTATCTTTTATGTATCATCCTTCTATACAGGTGTGGTATGGACAGATAAATAAACAGGCTTAACTTCCATTCGTGTTTGATCGCCATATTTGCTTGTATCAATAGGTTTGGTACTGAAATGCACAATAATTTTGTTAATCAACAACACGTAGCCAATAGGCTGCATAATTCTCTTCCATTTAGAAGTTAAATTCACGAACGTAGCTAATAACTTGTTTATCGAGTAATTCTTGTTGAGCTTTGGTAAGTTTTTGTCCCATATCACTACTCCGCAGAACTTATAAATCATAACAAAAGTAACTTCTCTAATTCACCCTGGCTTATAGGATTATTATCATCATTTTCCAGAGGCTGGTAATTTAAAAGAATGACTTGATCATCTTTTAAATCAGCGTTTTTTTTCCTATGCAAGGATGCTACCTGCTTCCTATAGCCTGCAATTTCTTCATAGGTTAAGCCAACAGCACAAGAAGAAACAGTCGCTTCAGAATAACCAGCAATGCCACCAATGCTGGTTGAATTATTAATCGCGAAAACTAAATGATATCTTTGAAAAACACAATTCTTTGCAGAAAATGCAGATTGTGAAAATGAAAAGAATACAACTGAAAGTAATATTAAAATATGTTTATGGCGCTTTCTCATGACATTAAACCTTGTTTGTTCAGCCGGTCAATTTGATCAACACGTATTGATACATGTTGCCTTTAATTTACATAATTAAGCACTGCTCATTACTATGGACAGCATGGGCCATAATGGCCTATATTGCAAGATATATTTGAGTGCTCATAAAATATATCAAACAGTTCCAATTACAACGTCCTATATCAGTCTAATAATTTACTATTCAGGATCAATCACATCATTAAAACTCGAACTTAAACTCTCAACATTATAAATTCCAAACACTTTGGCAACTCTCATTCCCACCGTAGGACGTCCAACCTTCTCAAGGTAAATCATAGCCCCTGCACACATGCTTTCTTGTCTACTCGCCTTATACTCCCCCTCCTCATTCCAACTGCCTCCAGAACGCTTATCATGGACAGTCTTATGACACTGGAACGTGCTGTAATCATCATTCACTAAGTTCTCAATGATACTTTGCAACCGCCCTGGCATAAGATCGATAGCCCCCATCTTTAAGAAGGGACAATTTTTGCAGGGCCGCTTTAACTTGTAATGCGTTACAAGATGGTTCTTAGTCATAATGAGGACTCTAAAGGTATTTTGTTTGACGCCAGTGGCCAAAAGACTACCGTCGTAAAAATCACGTTACATTATATTATCAATGGCTTGCAATTCTTCTGCCATTTCAATAATTGCTTGAGCACTATCTACCAAATTTCCATTCCATCGCATACGCCTAAAACAAAAACGATGTTTTTGCATAAGCTCGCGAACCATATCAGGAGTTGTTGCTGCTGCTCTCGCAATCAATTCGATCTCCTTATATATTTCGAGGACACATTTTTCATCCAGACCGTTATTTCCTTCAACCGTGGTGTGGAATTCGATTGAATAGATTTTCCACTTTTCATTAATTTCGCAGACGTAATTTACTAATGACATAAAATACCCTTATGAGTTTAAAAAATTTCTTTGCTTATTGTAGTAATCAGATTTAGCTTGTGATATTTCCGTCCAGCCACCGCTTCGCTTTACGGTCATCAATTTCACTTCCGTATGCAAATTTAGCGATGTCAACGTACTGGTTATTTTTTCAAATGTAATTTCATCAAACTTTCTTATGTCTTCTGCATCCAATTCCCATACAGGTGGGCAGCGGTTTGAATCAATATAAAACGAACCGATAAAAAATGAAAAATCATTTAAAATATCTTTATTTAAAAACACATTATGTGAATCTACTGGGTACTTAGAGAAATCAAAAACCTTTCCTTCGTATAAATATTTCATTTTTCACACCATTGATTGTTGAATGAATTAATATTATCAAGTCACTGATGACGCGTCAACAATTATATTTGATTGTTTTAGGAATATAATTATAGATTTTTATGGGCAAAGTGATGTACATTATTATTCATAAATAGTTAAACCCAAAACAACCAAGACATGGATATCAGTCATGAATCAAATTGTTAACAGCCCCGTAAATTCAACTAAATTGATTGGTTACAATGAGGAAAGGATGTATTTCTTACCTAAAAACTTTCCGGGCATTTTTTCAAAGTTTGAGAATCTTGTTTATCACTTTTCAGACAAGATGATCGAAAACTATAATGGAGGCTTTTGGGACTATTAAGAGTGCAGCAATGGTGCGGCCTTCATGCAAATGAAAACAAAAAAAGAAGAGCTAATTGTCTTAGGCAGTGATGGCTCTCACCGAACAACGCCAAGAGCTGCCAGTATTATTGTTTGCCTTTTTGCATTAGGAGCTATTGCTAACAGCGCTGAATTATCAGAAGATCAAACAGAAGAAGCAATTAAAAAATATCATTTACTACGCGACTGGATTCGTACTCTTCCAAGTGCAGAGGCCAGCGTAATCTATTCAGTCATAGATTAAAGAAAAGAAAGAATGAAACCCCATAAACCCTAACGAACCGCTCGCCAGGGTTTATGGGGTTCCTAATAATAAGTAATCCCTCATTGTTTGCCTTTACAAAATTTAAAGCTCCGGTATAGTGACAACCAACACGGCCCCTTTCAATAGACACGCTTCAGCTTGTTTATTGCTTAGGGGTTTTTCTTTTTCAGGCCCAGATTAATACCATGCCAGTGGTGAAAGGCGCGATCGCGCAGCCGTCAATGCGGTGCGGTTTGTTGTTCGATGTGGTGCGGTGTCCAGCGTAAGAAATTGCTCAGTGAACGGCAGCATGTGTGCGAGTGCGGGGCAAATTGCAGCCGCGATGAAAACGCCGCTAAAGTCATGTTGAACTGGGCAGTAACGGGTAGCGGGCAGGAACTGTCCGATGCAGCGAGCCAAGACGTTTTGGTGTTGACCTGCGAAACTCACCTTATAGCCGCGTAGCGGTTTAGGGGAAGTAGTTCATATGGAAGGTTCCAGTATTTATCTGCCTAATGATGCTGGGCTTAAAATCCCATTTTTCATTCACTCCTGACACAACAGCCTCCCCCTCCAAAACCTTATTGTCATCCGAAAACCTTCCATGCCTCGCCAAAACACTTAACTCAACAATTGGAAAATTAAATGCACCTAAAACCTTTGCTATTTCCAATCTCCAATCATTAAGATTCGCAATAAAGTACCGTGGCACTCCATCATAAATGGAAAATACGACTAAATAACTAATAGCAATATCACGTTGCATTTTAATCGCCAATTTGATTTTAATATTTCAAGCAAAAAAGAAGTTTATCTCCTTTTTTGCTTCGATCATCTTTTCGTATATTTTGTTAGCATTATTCTCTATTTCTCCTGAATATCACTCTCTGCTTTTGCCTCTGCCAGGATAGATGCTACGTCTAATCCAGATTTTTGCTTATCACAGATTTTCTGCATAATTTCTACAGCTCTCAATGAAAAATCTATTTTGCCCATATTCAATTCCGAGGCAATTGAAGCTGCAAAGTTTCCAACTTGGCGAGAAATTATTGAACTCAATTCGCGCAATGATTCAATACGTTGCAACTTTGCTTCCTCCTGCAAACGAATTCGTAATTCAGAATTAGTAAGTCCTCCATTCTCTTCACGCTCTTTTTGCAAGGATGCTTCATACAAATTAATTTTAACGTCTAACTTTGCTTTGCGTAGTTCGGATTGTTTTTCAAGACGTATTTTTCTTTGAAACACTTGTGTTTCTGTTAGCAATTTAATGTCATTAGATTTTTTTACGCAATCTGATCCGATACTGAACTTTTTCCCATTTGCATCTTGCACTAAACAATTTACTTTAATGGCTCGGCCACAGTATGCGCACATCCCAAGAGAATAGCCTTTTGGCAACTCTGCCATTGCGATTTGGTAGGCTGATGGATTGGCTTCTCCCAATGATTTTTAAGGCATAGAAGCAATACCAACTACACGAAATGGTGCAATGCCAACTCCACCATCTTGCCAAATATGCACTGTCATTGTCTTTACGATATTCGAAACAGAGTTTGCATTTAACATCATTAGCACCAAGGAATAATGGGATATAAATTCAATAGGTAAATGATAGGCCATAATGGCCCACTTGTCAATAATACTTACTTTTCCAGATAAATAAATGGACTTTATCAGTCCGTTTATTTAAATAATACCTTTAGTCAAAGCTCATTTGGCAACCAACTATTTTGCCAATTATAGAAATACTATTTAAATATGCCTGAGATACATTATTAGATGATTGGCCTCGATAAGGTAAAAAATTCCAGCCTTGTACGGTTGGAAAGAAAGCGCCAGCAAACCAAGAATTTTCATCAACAAATAATATATTTTCACCGGGTGAATGCTGTGTTGTGGGTGTGAAAAATATAACGGCATCAGTCAAATTCGGCAGCTGGCTTTTATAATCCGTTTCTATACATAATAGTGGGATGTCTTCCTCGCCCTGATAACTTTCAAACTCTTTTATACCAAGATCAACACTTGTCTTTTGCAGATCAATTGAAACACAATTTCTACTGTGAGTGATTTTCACAAACTTGACTTCATTTAGAACAAAACTTTGTCTATCTCTGTCAACGTATGAATTATTAAGCTTATCTGCAGAAAAAGTTAAAAATAAATCTGGCTTATTTACAATATTCATTAGGGTATTTATCCATCTTTATTTTATTAATTCATATAAAAAAACTAATATATATTTTAGATTTACTTACTTATTTAGGCCCCTAATCAATTTAATCAGCATTTCAATCATGCGTGGTTCAAGCTTATTGTTTTTCCACAAATCAATTAAAATGACTACTATTGGTTTAATTCCTCCCGGTATCGAAGATCCTTCATTTCCAATTGTTACATTTGAACAGGATGCGGTGCCTGTAACAATATACAAGATATCGACTCCTACTTTGTGAAGTGACTCTAAATAGCCAGCATCAGGATAGCGCTCACTCCGCTCGTAGTTGCTCTGTGCTTGTTTAAGAACGCCTCCTATTGCACCGAAAGCTGTCTGGCTCAGCCCTAACCTTATTCGTTCACTTTTAAGACGATGTCCAATAGTTTCCATTTGAAAGCTCGCTCACTTCATGCCATGAGTTGTAAATTTAAGTCCGTTAATCATTTTGACCCATACCTCAACCATAACGGGATCAAGTTTTTTACTTTGCCAAAGACTGATTAATGCATTCAATATCGGCTTGATATCTTCTGGCAGAGAATATGCTTGCTCATTGGGCCATAATGGCCTAATATACATCCATCGAAAGACAAAAACCCAATCCGAATTTATTCACTCTTAAGGAAAAAATCATGCATGATACATCAGATAATGTTACCGATTTTTTAGTTACTGGCTCAATTAAATCTGCGATGAAAGGGACAAAGAGCGTCGACCTTTGGCAACCCAATGTCGAATTATTAAAAGTGCTCCCTAATTTTAATGTCCGCCTCAAAAATGAGGAAAATGCCGCACATATCCGCTTCCTTGCCGATAGCATGAAAGCACACGGTTTCATGAAATCCGGTGCAATCGTGGTCTATGTAGCAAAAGAAGGACTGGAAGATGTCATCTATATCGTTGATGGGCACTGCCGATATCAAGCGGTACTACTGGCCAACTCAGAATTAAGTGAAGCGGACCAGATTAAAACTGTTTACGCCATGACAGTACCGGCTGGTACTTCAATGGAAGACATCACTCTTGGCATATTCCAATACAATTCAGGGAAACAACTTGGTCAATATGAAAAGGCCCTTCTATTTAAGCGCCTAAGTGTGCAGTTTGGTAAGAGCCCTGCAGAAATTGCTGCTAATGCTTGCGTATCAGTCACTCACGTAGATCGTTTATTACTATTGATGTCTTCCCCGTTACGAGTTCGCCAATTGGTGGAGATGGGCTACGTCGCTGTGGATGTCGCAATTGATGCTATCAAAGCACATGGAAGTGATGTTGTGGCTGTCCTTAACAGTGCACTGGCAGAAGTAACTGCGAAAGCTGATGAATCTGCTGCAGCAAAGGGGGTTGTCGCTGATAAAACCGCTCGATTAAAGATTACCAATAAACATCTAAATCCGCAGTCAGCGCATCAAAAGCAATTAAAGAAAGCCGCTCCAGAATTGTATGAAACCGTTGCAAAAGTGCGGGCCCATGAAGCGTTTAATAACCTGCCGGTTGAACTTCGCCAGGAAATTATGGACCTAATGGCAAAATTAGCTGAAACTAAAAATACTGACGCTGACCTTCAACAGGAGCTTCCTCTGGAAGCAGAAACGGGTGTTGAAGCAGCATGATTATCTTAAACAAATATAGCCCTCGCTTAGTATGTTTTTAAAAGTATTAAGTGAGGCTAATTTAATACCTTGTGAAACGCGATTTTGCTTACAAAATCGATTAATCAAATCGTTAAATGGCAACAATAATGAACACAAATCATAAACTCGTTTCTGAATTGAAAAGCGCATTAAGTGGTACTTTGGAGTATATTGATGCGATCCCTTCTGAATTTGGCAACAAATTACCTTCAATGCGTGAATTTAATCGCGAACATATAAACGTCTTACTTCAAGGGGTCTCGTCAGTTTCAGATCTTCAAAGCGCATTACGTGCATCTCTTGAATATATTGATTCAATTCCTTCTGCCGTAGCTGACTTTTTTCCCTTAATGCCTGGCATTGACCGAGACTGGGCCGATAATCTATTAGACGGCTGCACATCCGATGACGCATAAAGATCATGTTCTTGAATTAAACTAGTAGTTTTTCCTATACTGGTTTATTAGCCTGTATAAGAAACACTATTATTTTTTGAGGTTGAAAATGAGTCGTGCTTATAATAAGTATCGCTTTGTTTGGAGAAGATTAAATAACGTGAGGAAAAACACATGGCAAGAAAAACATGTATTGGCGTCCGGGCCGGAACTGGCCGTTGAAAGATTTTTTCTGCATGTTCACTCTTATTTGAATGACAAAGACCTTGCCGAAATTGATCATTTATTTTTTGAGATTAAGTCGGGCGGGCTTTCCGGAAATGACCGACTGGACTATACAATGAAGGCAGACTATGAAAATAACACTACAAAATTTATTAAACCTTTAACTGATCATCAAATTATTATTTCATGAATTTTTTATCATAAAAAAAACCTGCGTTTTTTAAATAACGCAGGTTTTTTTCTTATGAATAAGCACCTAATCTGTCATCCGTTGCAATGGCCATAACATAGCCATCTTGAGCAGCATGAGCATCGAATACTGCTACATCATCCTGTACCACAGCACCACTTGAACAACCACTATCAATTGATACATGATGCGGTATTGGCGTTGACGAACATGAGCTCTTCATCTCTATAGAATGCAAAGCCTCTGGGGAATGTGAGAAAGCATTCAGCAAGAGGGTGCGAAAGCTCGTAGGGATGTCCATCATCATCCAAAGCCACAACATGTCCGATTGATGACTAGGCTGCAGGGTGCTCTCATGCCCCCCTAAAAAGCGATTGCTCCCCGCTTGTAGCTGGGCCTGCTCTGCCCTGCTAGTATTGCGACCACGCTGTGCAAGCAACTTGATGCTATTTTGCACTTCTGGTGGTAATCGCATTTTCGACCTTAGAGCCTTCTCCATTAATCCGAGAATCTCAAGTGCTTCAGATTGCTGCCTCGAAATGACATTTTGCTCATATTCGAGATCCATGATTAGTTTGTCATGACAGTCCATATATCTCTGGCGCTCTAAATATACTTTTAATTGAGCTTGCAGGGATCTCAGTACCTCACGGTAGCCGGGCGGCTTAATGAGCCAAAAAATCTTTTTATACTTTTTAAAGATATCCTTCAATTTGTGCTCTTCAACAAATTCAGGAGCGGCATATATTAATCGCTTCAAAGTGCCATTTGAAATATTGGGCACTAAGCTGTTCACCATGTGATTGAAGAATTCAATACGCTGTTGTTTGGCTGAGATAAGTTGTTTGCTCAGAAGGCGCTGGCGTTCCTCCATTGATTCTAGGGCGCTTGAAAGTGCTCCTATGGCACCTGGTAAGTTTGTAGACATAACCACCTTTCATCAAAAATTAGACGATCACTGGGCCATCTTCTTGGCGCATGGCAAAGTAATTTGCAAAGTATTCACGCAAACCCTGTTTGTTCATTCCTGGAGCCCACTCAAGGGGATAACCTGGTCGAGCGACCAAATCAGTATGTGGGTCATACCCCAGATCCGTGATTTCATGCATACGCAGGAAATAGCGCCGATTTGCCGTGTCGCCATGCCATAAATGTCGAATGTGGCCGGGCACAACTCCAAGGCTGCCATTCACTATTTGGTGAAATGTTGTTCCCCATGCTTTTAGGTGAGCAATCTGCTTGAGATCATGCTTCAGTGCATTCTCTACACAAAACCCATAGTGCCCAAAAATAGCATGGGCCATGAAATGATCAGCACTGCCACTCACTGCAGCTTCGTACAGTCCCACCTCATCAAAAATCTCCCGGCGCATTGCCCAGCCATATCCTGTGTGCCCGTGTATGTCATAGCGCCCACATTCTAGTGAGGCAGGATTCGTGCTCATGACAGATGCAAACGAATGGGACAATCCATCAACTTCAATCTCTTCATTCGGGCCCAATTTTTGGCAAGTTTCAAATACCTGCGCTACTTTCTTCTTTTTGAGCACCTTTACTAAATCGTGAGCCCAGCTAGCGTTATCAAAAAGAATATCGCAGTCGAGCCATGCCACGTACCGACAAGATTGAGGCAACCATGAAGCCGCAAGGTTAAGCAGCCTTTCTTTCTGCCAGAGTAGGGTATTAGCACGAACACGAATGACATCCAATGATTCAGGGAGCTCAAAACTCTGCCCAGGAAAAGCACATTCGACAGTGATACATTGCACCCCAGATGCACGCATTCCAGCCATGAAGAGGTCATAATTTCGCCGTCGCGACTTGTAACCGCATGGATTAAAATAAGTGGTAATAGCGATGAGATTTTTCATTGCTTAAAAACGATCCTTTGTCCTAACACTATGTAGAAAAGAGGCTGATCTGTTGCCAATCGAATTTTGAATTTGCTGCTGCGTCCTGCCGTGGGTAGATGCGGATTACTTTTTCTAGTGATGATTGCTTACGCTCAGTTTTCCGGGCTTCAATATTCCTACGTTCTTCTAATTCATCAACACCCATTAATTTCACACTATCGGGCTCACACATTGCGATCAACTTCTCTGGTGATTGTTGTCCGGCCAGCCCTTTCATTTCACGCCAATTTGAACGACACAATATTTCGTCGTGATCTATGGAAGTATTGGTACTCATATTAATTGCGCCCATTCGCAACCAAAACAGATATCCATTAGTGAAGGTTGGCCGTGTTGAATCGTTCAGAGCTGCAATATCTTCTGGCATAAAATCAGAAACCATCTCGTAGGTTTCATTGTGAACAGTGAACATTGGTGTGTTATCAATATTATCGGGGATTACAGCACCACCACCGGTTTGACGCGTACCACCGCACCCTGTTGCCAATCCTGTATCAAAAGTAGCCATTTCAGCCTCCAGTGAGCGGAGTCCACCAAACGCCATTTCATTGGCCCAGCGAAGTTCATGAACCTTCAACTTGCCTTGTTGGAATTTTGTGCGAGGAACGTAAGGCACATTTGGGACGTCATAGCGTTTCTTTCCGGCCATGATTTCGTGATACTCGTTAATTGCTGTATTTGGTGCATGGTATGCATTTAACGACCACATCAGATCCAGGGAGAATGCTTGATTAAACGTGATGGTCGTCATGCGTGGGTCATCGTACTGAATAGTGAGTAAATAACGATAAATTTCTAATACCATGGCCGGGCTGTAGGTATCAGGCTGAATTAGAATCGTGTTCTCACCATCTTTAGATATGGTGCGGCCAATCCAGTGACGGCGCGACCAGTCCCAACGAGTATTCATAAGGAAATTTCGAAGTTTATTGCCAGCTCGCATGAAGCCATACTCTTTTTCATTTCCTTCGATCATGGTTTCTACACTGCTATCGCTTGCAACCGCCGTGCACAAAAAACAGCCAAACCGAGCAGAACATTTTGCTGGTGGTGCTGGTTTTGTTAATTGCTCGTTTTCAAATTTGATATCCGACTTGTAGCCGCACGACGTACCGCCTCCTGCATCACCATATAGCTTGTCAGTTTCAGCAAAGTCAGAATATGACACTCGCTCACCATCCCGATGCTCAAGCAGAAACATCCACACCTCTTCGGTAGACCAGTTACCGATTGGCGCAAGGACCAAGCTACCGCTATCGCTACGTTGTGGAGTGTCAGTTGAGTCTCCCCGGCGGGCCATATTTGCACCACGAGCAATACTTTCACTACGCCGCACGCCCAAAGCCAAGACAGGCTCATTAGGTTGGTTCTTGCCAACTTTTAATTCTGGGTGCTTGGATTTGATTTCCTTAATCATGGCGCTGCGCGCTCTCTCCTGCCCAGAGATTTTGTAATCTGAGCTGCAATCGCCTGACCCTGAAGGAAATGTCGGAAGCCCTTTGCCGGAGAGAACCTTTCCCACAAAACTTAATAAAAAGCTTGGTGTGCTCACTGCGGTATAGATTTCAATATTTTTGGATTTCGCGTATGCGTGTGATTTCTTTAATTCACGTCGAGCGTAGGGAGCCATAATTGGGTTATCAATTAATGTATCTCCTGTAGTAATGGAAATAATTGGATTTAATCCATTTTGCTTAGCGCGTATTGCTGCCAGAAATACTACGGCTATTAATGTCGCTGAATCTT
The DNA here is from genome assembly GCF_033446605.1 of Iodobacter sp. CM08. NCBI lineage: Bacteria > Pseudomonadati > Pseudomonadota > Betaproteobacteria > Neisseriales > Chitinibacteraceae > Iodobacter > Iodobacter sp. CM08. Next base: position 52,302 of record NZ_JAWQUO010000030.1, read on the forward strand.
TACCATAGCTGGAACCGCAATGCAAAGGTCTGTCCTGTTCAAAAACGGAATATATTGCATTAATAGCAGCAAGAATATGCGCGTCCTTTTCAGTTTCTAATTCTGTATGCATTTCTTTGCCACCATTAAATATTCAATGGTGCAATTATAGTCCGTTGAACGGTACATGTACAGAAAATAATGTATCTCTCAACGAACTATTTTTAGTAAATTATTCATCTCTTTTTTATTTATAATGCCCCAAGAAATTAGAGTATAAATGGCTCCATTTTTTACAATTTCAACGCCATACTGTTCGGGTATGACATTAATCGCTCTATTCACTTCTGCTCGGGTTGCACCTATATCAAGAGCAATATAATGTAATGAGGCCTTTTCTTTCAGACGGTATATTGCGTCAATAATTACAAAGTGACGCCTTGCGTCATACTTCGGGAATGACTTATATAATGGGGGTTGATGCATTTAATTAATCCAAATTATTAGCCATTTTTAAACCTAATCTGGCAATGGCTCTTTTTCAGCCTCAATAGGCATAAAAATTTCTTCAATTCTAGGGTTCTCTTGAAACCCTTCTCGGAATGTAAAACGCAATCCTTCTCCTAAAGTTCGGAACAAGCCATACGCTTTCCAGTCGCATGGCTTGTTCGATTTGGATTGTATGCCGCTATTGCAGTCATAGGGATTGGACGACACTCCCTTGCAAGCAGGACAGCGATATTGCTTAGATGGGTATTGTTTAAACAAATCTTGCAGATTATCGAAAATTCGCACTCCGGCCAGCGAAGGTAAATTAGCCTCCTGATAGTAACTAATCGCTGAATAGGTGCGTTTAGCTTCTAATGCAGAAAGCAACTCGCCCTGATCTCCCCCCATTACTGACGTATATTCTGCGAGCATTTTTCGCACGAATCGCTCCAGCTCATCAGCCCGTTGTTCGCCATGTTGACCAGAGGATGATTCTCTTGCTTGTTCTTTTAGCTTTTCGATCTGTAGTTCCATGATGCTGCTTTCCCTAGGTCACATTGCTAATTTGTTTACAGCTAAATATTCATCGAGCACGGTCCGAGCAGGGCTAGGGCACAATGCGCGTTCTCGCCTTAACGCATGTGCCAGACACCACGCCTCAGTGGATGCTTAAACTAATCTGCTTAGGCCATCTGGCATAATACAAATTAAATCCATTTTTATTCCACGAGCGATACTCAACCATGTGTCATATGAGGCTTTTTTGTTCCCATAATGGACAACATTTACCTCAGTTAGCCAATTAGCAAGTTCTTCTGGACTTGGAAATGCAGGACTCATAGGCGTCCCTTCAGTTGTTATCTCATACATCACATAATGTGTGGCGATAAGTTGATTCCATACTGGCATATAAGAATCAGCAGAAGGCCTTGCCCCATTCCATTCCTCGAAAGTTAACTTTCTATTTTCTTCATTAGAATATTCAGGAAACTCTCCTCGCGCCCACTTTGCAGCCTCCTCATCCCATTATTTGACCTTGGCTTCATAGTCCGCGCCATCAAAAAGCGGAATAAACTTGCCATTTTCATTCTTAGGATGCAGCCAATCGGCAGGAACTTTTCTAACTTGGCGACTCATCATGCTTCCTTTGTCCAAAATTTACTGTGGATTAATCTTTGTGGTTTAAAATGTGCTTATTTGAGCAGCTGGTATTGATTCCAAAAAATCTACCAAGTTTAGCCGAGAGCCGGACTTTACAGATTCAACATAATCATAAACATTCTTCGTGGCTTGCTCCTTAGTCCATCCCTTTCGATTCATAAGACTTTTAACGTATAGATAATTCACTTTGGCTTTAATGGCTTTAGTGAGTCGAGCGTTAAATTTCGGAGTAACGTTCATGATTAATGTTCTCATGGTTGATACTGCATAGTAGCGCATTATGCGCTGAAATGCACTATAGCTTTACAACCTCCCTCTCCCAGAACAGAAGCTTAACGATGCCTTCTTTTTCTGTTACTGTCGATTACACCACTCATCATGGACGAACATTCGTTAGTTCTGGCCAATGGCGGCAAGGTCTGGAATTTCTATTTGATTTGATTCGGCTGCTGACTTGATTAAAGAATTACGTTACTCAGACAAGATAGGTTAATAGCCTTCCCCGGCTGAAAACTTAACAAGACCAAATTATTCTGCACTTATACTTATAAGTGAGTGATAAACTATACTAACAGTCTATATATAGATTATTTATCATGAGTAAAAAACAAACATCGCTAACTGAACAAGCCCTTTCAACCCTTAACCTCGTGGGCAAGCAGCTTAGAACTGCTCGGCTTCGGCGTAATCTCACTATCGAGCATGTCGCAGGCCGAGCGGGCCTTTCTCTCGGCACAGTCACCCGGCTGGAAAAAGGTGATCCTGGTGTTTCACTTGGGGCACTTACAAGCGTCCTGACGGCGTTAAATTTAGAAACCTCACTTGAAACTGTGGCACACCCAGCTGCTGATTTAGTAGGCATAAACCTCGATTCCCTGAAAAAGCGCAAACGCGCACGCACAATTAAGGATGATGATCGTGACTTGGACGCCGATTTCTAAAGCGTATGTATTTCTGAAGCTATCATCGGCAGAACCTACTCCCGTAGGAATTATTCGGCTCCATAATGCTCAATTTGAATTCAACTACGCAAAATCATGGCTTGAACGTGAAAATGCATTCCCACTTGACCCTCTCCATTTGCCATTGCAAGAGCAACCATTTTTTTCTGATCGTATGTTTGATTCGCTCATGGACGCTACGCCAGATAACTGGGGTAAACGCGTTTTAGCAACCCTCCATAAGCAATTGCCTCAGAATGATATCGAATGGCTGCTGGCGAGCCGTAGCGGCGGTGTAGGAGCTACTGTTTTTACTGCCTCAAGGGATCACCAACTCACGCCACTCCGCATTCCGGATTTTGATGATTTAGTTTTGCTCGCGGAAGCATCTTCCGAGATCGATGCAAGAGAACTCGTTCAAGACGAGCGCATATTAAAATTGATGTGGCATGGCTCGAGCATGGGTGGGGCCAGACCAAAATCCACAGTCAAATATGAAGGTCAGGAGTGGATTGCCAAGTTCACCAAGTTCAGTGACCTGTTCGATGAATCTCGGGCTGAATATGCCAGCTTGGCCATGGCTAAAGATGCGGGCATTCTCGTGCCAGATACGAGGCTGATTGAGCTGCCTGAGCATACAGTCATTTTAGTGAAACGGTTTGATCGTGGTCCTGATCAGCAAAGAAAGCATTACATCAGCGCTCATGCAATGCTGGGGATGAGCCGCATCAAGCCAGAAGACCTTTACAGCAGATACAGCTATTCTGGCATAGCGGAATCAATCAGGAAAATTTCCAACAGGGCAACGCCAGACCTTCACCAGCTTTTTAGACGTATGGTGTTTAATGTAGCGATCAGTAATACCGATGATCATCTAAGAAATCATGGCTTTCTATATCAACCCGGTGAGGGATTTCGATTGTCCCCTGCTTTTGATATTTTGCCGCACCCAACTCAATCAGAACTGCATGCAATTGGAATTGGCCGTGAGGGGAGAAAGTCCAGTCTTGATAATGCAATTAGTCGAGCTGACCAATTTTTATTAAGCAATCAAGATGCTCTTGAGATTGTTGATCAAGTAAGAGATGTTACGCTGAACTCGCGACGTTACTTTGCTGAGGTGGGAATGAGACAAAACGATAGCAATCTCCTTACTCGTGCCTGCAATAAACCATCTCCTATTCAGCAAGCAAAAAACAGCAAAATTACAAGCAATGATTGTCCATCGCCTTAGCCATGATTTTGTGGTGCTGGGAATAACGAACATAGCTTTAGATTTAGGATTACCCGGTAATCCCCCCATTTTTAAGCTCACTTAAAAGTAGAGGTCTGGCATGTAATGCCAGTTTTTGTTTCGGGGTGATACCGCCCAATCCCATATGCGGACGTTCGTTATTGTAAGTCCAAAGCCATTGCGTTGCAGTTTCTTGCACTTCAGCAAGGCTTTCAAAGTCA
>NZ_JAWQUO010000031.1:0-56036 GCF_033446605.1 Iodobacter sp. CM08
ACAGCCCCTTTTGCATCTGGATTGGGTTGATTGCCATGACGACCACTCCACAAAAGAACGTTCGTTCACCTTAGGCCTTTTAGGTGGTTTGAGCAAGGAGGTTGAGCAAGAGACATAATCAGGTCAAAGTAAACATTGCCCTGCTTCAGAACAGATACATTATCAAATTGAGACATTATAACTCCATTATTTTTGAATGATTTCAGTCAGTACTGTTTTAACAATAAAGCCGAATACGCCAAAGCCTAGGGTGAAAAATAAAACCAGCGAGCCATATCGGCCGGCTTTAGAATCTGCGGCCAAGCGGTAGATAATAAAGCCCATATAGATAATGAGGCCGGTACAAAGGATAGACACCGATAATGTGGTGAATGTTTCCTCTGATATGTTTTTTAGCGCCTCAAGCATGCTTGTTTCCTTTTACGCACAAAGCCGGCAGCTGCCGGCTTTGTGTTTTTATTGACGGTTAGGCCGTACTTGTGAACTTAATTACGTAACTTTGCGGCAATTCGCATACGTAATGCATTCAGTTTAATAAAGCCTGCGGCATCTGCTTGATTATAAGCACCGCCATCGTCTTCAAAGGTGGCAATATTGGCATCAAATAGTGATTCTTTGGAATCACGGCCCACCACAATGACATTGCCTTTATAGAGCTTAAGTCTTACCCAACCATTAACATGGGCTTGGCTGGCATCGATCATGGTTTGCAGCATTAGGCGCTCTGGTGCCCACCAGTAGCCGTTATAAATCAGGCTGGCGTATTTTGGCATGAGCTCATCTTTTAAGTGAGCCACTTCGCGGTCTAGGCAGATGGATTCAATGGCACGGTGCGCCTTGAGCATAATTGTGCCGCCCGGGGTTTCGTAGCAGCCACGGCTTTTCATGCCAACAAAGCGGTTTTCGACCAGATCTAGACGGCCAATGCCATGCTTGCCACCCACTTTATTTAATGCAGCCAGCACGGTGGCAGGGCTCATTTTTACGCCATTGATGCCGACGATATCGCCGTTTTCGTATTCAAGCTCGACGTATTCTGCCGTATCTGGTGCTTGCTCTGGGCTAACCGACCATAGCCACATATCTTCTTCTGGCTCGGCGGCCGGGTTTTCCAGGACTTGGCCTTCGTAAGAAATATGCAGCAGATTGGCATCCATGGAGTAAGGGCTGCCGCCGTTCTTTTTCTTGGCAATATCCATGCCATGTTTTTCGGCATAGGCCAGCAGTTTTTCGCGGCTGTTTAGATCCCATTCACGCCAAGGCGCAATCACTTTGATATCTGGGCGCAGCGCGTAATAGCCTAGCTCGAAGCGCACTTGATCGTTGCCCTTGCCGGTTGCTCCGTGGCTAACGGCATCAGCGCCAGTTAAGTTGGCGATTTCGATCTGACGTTTGGCAATCAGTGGGCGGGCAATTGAGGTGCCGAGTAAGTATTCGCCTTCGTACACTGTATTGGCACGAAACATCGGGAATACAAAATCACGCACGAATTCTTCGCGCAAATCATCAATAAAAATATTTTCTGGTTTAATGCCAAATTGAACTGCTTTTTGGCGGGCAGGTTCTAGCTCTTCTCCCTGGCCCAAGTCTGCGGTAAAGGTCACCACTTCACATTGATAGGTATCTTGCAACCACTTTAAAATAACCGAGGTATCGAGGCCACCGGAGTAGGCAAGTACTGCTTTTTTTACATCAGACATGTAGGAACTCCAAGGGGGAGGAAAGGCAATGGATTAGTGAGTGAGAGCTAGCCGCAGACCAAAGCTGATGAAAAGTACACCAGTTAGGCGAGCGAGCCAACGGCTCAACCACTGTTTGCCTGCTAGTCGCCTAGAAAGGCCAGCACCAGCAAAGATTAAAAAGGTCAGATAAGCCAAACTTACGGCTTGAACGATCATGCCAAGTATTGCAAAAGTCAGCGGAACCCGATCATAAGTTGGATCCACAAACTGGGGGAAGAATGCCATAAAAAACAAGATGGCTTTCACATTAACCAGAGAAATAGATAACGCCTGCTTATAAATATGGCTAGACGGTATATTTACTGGGGTATCACTCGCTGTTTGCGATTTAGCCAGTAGCATTTTTATGCCCATCCATGCTAAATACGCGGCACCTACATAACGAACCCAGTTAAACGCTTCAGGGTGAGTACGCATTAAAGAGGCAACGCCTACGCTGGCTAGCAGCATTAAAATTAGATCACCGGTCACAATGCCCGCTGCTGCTGCATAACCCGCGCGCACACCTTGCTTGGCTGCTACGGATAGAGCAAAAATGGAATTTGGGCCAGGTAATAAAATAATAAAAACAGTGCCTAGAAGGTAGCTCGTTAAATCGGTAATGCCAAACATTTAAGTACTCATACAAAAGTGATTAAGGTGTTTGCTAAGTTTATTTTTCCTAGCTCGCACTAGAGATAACGCAAAAATAAAGTGTAATCTTGTGTTAAGTAGATAGCCAAAAGTTTTCTTGCATCGTTGTCTTGCCTTGTCGTACTAACTGTACTGCCTGCGGCTTCGACGCCTTGCCATAAAACTTTTGCACAAGTACTTACAGGGCAAGTAATAGCGTTAAAAGAAGCTATTTCTACGATTTTTGAGCATTTAGCCCTCTACTTTACCGAGTAATAGATATTCAATCACTGCTTTTTGCGTATGCATGCGATTTTCTGCTTCATCCCATACTACCGATTGCGGGCCATCGATCACTTCTGGGTCTACTTCTTCGCCACGGTGGGCGGGTAGGCAGTGCATAAACATTGCGTTTGCCTTGGCTTGTAACATGACTTTTTCGCTTACGCGGTAGTGTAAAAAGTCTTTTCGGCGTTGTAGTGTTTCGCGTTCAAACCCCATTGAGGTGCAAACGTCGGTAGTCACGATATCGGCATCGCGTGCGGCTTGATACGGGTCGTAAAATGTTTCGAAATGCTCGATACCATATTTTTGTCCGTCTAAAACCGTCATCTCATAACCGCGTGGGCAGGCTTGCTTGAGCTTAAAGTTGAAGATTTTTGCCGCTTGCAGCCAAGTACGGGAGATATTATTACTATCGCCAATCCAAGCTACGGTTTTGCCTTCGATCGAGCCATTTTTTTCGATATAAGTAAAGATATCGGCCAAAATTTGGCAAGGATGATATTCATTAGTGAGGCCGTTAATGACCGGCACGATGGAGTTTTGAGCAAAACGTTCAACAATGCTTTGCTCAAAAGTGCGCACCATGACGATATTGGTCATGCGGCTGATCACCTTTGCCACATCTTCAATGGGCTCGCCCCGTCCAAGTTGAGTGTCTTTAGATTGCAAAAACATAGCATGCCCCCCAAATTGGGCCATGCCAGCTTCAAAAGAAACGCGGGTTCGAGTGGATGATTTTTCAAAAATCATGGCCAAAACTTTGCCGATCAGCGGCTGGTATAGCTCGCCCGCGGCTAGTTTTGCTTTAAGAATGGCGGCGCGTTTGAATAGGTATTCGTATTCTTCGCGGGTGAAGTCGGTGAATTGCAGATAATGGCGCATAGGGCACAGTCCGTACGGGCTGCCAAGTTAAGAGCGTGATCGAATTCTACTAATACAACGTATCCGTGCGCCATCTGCAATATTTAAGCGGTGCTGATGGCTGCTGCAAAAAATACTTACAGTTTTTCGGCCGCGCATTATGATTTTTTGAGTCCAGCAAAAAACGATCATTCTTAAAATGGATCTAGCCACTTTGAGAAAAAACAACCATTATTCAACCGTTTGCAGGTGGCTGGCAAGCTTTGTCAGTGTGTTCGGCGTTTACGTAGTAACTTGTACGGAGAATAGATTAAGAATTTCTAAGGCGGCAGTTTGCCCTTGGATGGTATAATCTGAAAGATATTCAATCCGCCACGCTGTTCTTCAAATGATCTGTAATCCATACGAAATCATTATTCAGGGCATTACCAGTAATGGCCGTGAATTCCGACCCAGCGATTGGGCAGAGCGCTTATCAGGTATTTTATGTACCTTTGGCGCTGACCAAAAGCTTTCTTACGCCCCTTTTGTACGCCCAATGATGCACGAAAACGTGCGCTGCGTAGCCGTTGATAAACAGCTTGAAAAAGTTGATCCACGCGTTTTTGACTTTATCATGACCTTTGCGCGTGATAATGATTTACGCATCGTGGATTGCCGCTCTTTATTGAGCGAGCATTACACCGACAAACCTGCAGAATAAGCGTATTGGCCATTTTCCCAGCAGATACCTTGTCTGCTGGGGGCCATGCTCTCCATGGCAAATCTGTTTTACCTCTCTTCCCTGACTAAGCTTAACTCTTCTCCCCTGTATGTAATGACATTAGCCAGTCTAGTGCTGTAATTTTTATAAAGTACGCTGATTTTGACTTGTTGCATTGCACAAGTTACGTCTATGCTGAGCTTGTCGTGCTTGCTAGCTGCAGCTGTTTCCAATTGATCGATAAGGTGTGCATATGAGACTCAAAGACAAAGTAGCGATTATCACAGGTTCCGCCAGTGGGATTGGCCAAGCCACCGCCGTTAAGTTTGCAGCAGAAGGCGCTAAAGTGGTGGTGTGTGATGTGAATCAAAGCGGCATCGATAGCGTGGTATCTGGCTTGGTGGTAAGCGGCGCGGTTGCTGTGGGTTATGTGGTGGATGTCACCAATAAAACCCAAATTGCCGAAATGGTAGCTGCGGTTAAAGCGCAGTTTGGCCGTATTGATGTGCTGGTGAATAACGCCGGCATTGTGCAGGACGCCCAGCTGATCAAAATGACCGAAGATCAGTTTGACCGCGTGATTGATATCAATCTAAAAGGCGTTTATAACTGCGCCCGCGCCGTGGTCGATACCATGGTAGAGCAGGGCAGTGGTGTGATTTTAAATGCTTCATCTGTGGTGGGTGTATATGGCAATTTTGGCCAGACCAACTACGCGGCGGCAAAATTTGGGGTGATTGGTTTTGTAAAAACCTGGGCAAAGGAATTGGGTAAGAAGGGGATTCGCGCCAATGCGGTGTGCCCTGGCTTTGTAGCAACGCCTATCCTAAAAGCCATGCCGGAAAAAGTGATTCAGGCCATGGAAGAGCGCGTGCCAATGAAGCGCATGGCCCAGCCAGAAGAAATCGCCAATGTGTATGCGTTTTTAGCCAGCGATGAAGCCAGCTATATCAACGGCGCAGCGATTGAAGTGACGGGTGGGTTGACGTTGTAAGTTTGGAAAGGAAGTCCTACCCCACACTAAACCCAAACCTTGAACCACAGAGGAAAAGGAGAACACAGAGGGCCACAGAGAAAAACATAGTAGTTGTTAAGGTTTTCTCCGTGAAACTCTGTGTTCTCTGTGATCTCCGTGTTTTAAGATTTGGGTTTGGTTTTTGGGGGTAAGGGGCGCTTTCTCTTCGGTGTATTGGCTTGTGTTACCCCAGCGTTTTACCACTGAGCTTTTTAACCACCATCATCAGCTCATCAATCGCCGCATCTCCTTCCCCTTCTTGAATCGCCTTTGCCACACAGCCGTGTGCATGGTTTTCTAAGAGCTGCATGGCGACTGAATCCATGGCGGATTTTATGGCTGAGATTTGCGTGAGTACATCCACGCAATATCTATCCTCATCGATCATTTTAATGACGCCACGCACTTGGCCTTCGATGCGGTTGAGTCGAGATAGTAGTTTTTGCTTTCCCGGCTGAACCACTTTGGGCCCTTCATCTGGGGGGCAGCAATCAGATAAGCTCAAAGCCCGCTCCTTCAATTGCATCACTCAAGGCGTCAGTTGAAGTAAGGGCCGCGTTGTGATCGATTTTAGCGATGCCGCTTTCTAAATCAATCGCCACATGGCTCACGCCAGGTAGGGCGCCCAGTACGCCAGTTAAGGTACGCACACAACCCATGCAAGTCATGCCTTCAATTTTAAGTGTGCTGTGTTCCATTTGTTGCTCCTTGCAATGTGTAAAAAATGTAGGGCGGGTTAGGTCGCACTTGGTGTTCATTAAAGACGCTGATTTATTTCGGCCGTAACCCGCCATGGTGCTTAGTAAAACCCAAATATTGAACCACAGAGAGCATGGAGGACACAGAGTTCCACAGAGAAAACCTAAGGTTTTTATGCTCACACATCTATGCCCTGCTCGTCGCGTGGGCACGGCGGTTTGCCATCCTTACCTGAGTTGTTTTTCTCCGTGCCCTCTGTGTCCTCCGTGTTTTAAGATCTGGGTTTGCTCTCTGAACCGCCTTCACTTTTCCACCGCCTCAGCAATAGCGAATTACTCACTACCGAAACCGAGCTCAGCGCCATCGCGGCTCCTGCTATAACAGGGTTGAGCAGACCGATCGCTGCTAGCGGGATGCCCAAGGTGTTATAGAAAAACGCGAAGAATAGATTCTGGCGGATTTTTTTGAGGGTGGCGCGAGATAATGCAATGGTGTCGCTCACCGCTAACAAATCGTTATGCAGCAGGGTGATATCGGCTGCTTCAATGGCCACATCGCTGCCTGCCCCCATCGCAAAGCTGACTTTGGCTGCGGCGAGTGCGGGGGCGTCGTTTATGCCATCTCCCACCATGGCGACGACTTTGCTTTGTTGTTGAATAAACGCGGCCTTGTCTTGCGGGCGCATCAAAGCTTGGTGCTGGCGGATGCCGCTGGCCTTGGCAATGGCGGCGGCTGTGGCAGGCTGATCGCCGGTCAGCATCACCACTTCAATACCCATTGCCTGCAAGCGTTTGACGGCCTCTACCGAGCTGGCTCTGAGTGTATCGGCCAGTGCCAATTGCCCCAGCAAAACACCATTCTTGGCGACGCTCACTAAAGTGTGTGGCTGAGTGCTTTTCTCTGGCATTTCGCCTGCCCAGCTTGGAATGCCTGCCTTGATTTCACTGCCGTCGCCAAGTTTGCCCATTACGCCTTGCCCCGGCACAGCGACAAAGTCACTGATAGGCAAAAGCGGCAAGGTGTTGGCGGCCAAGATGGCATGAGCCAGTGGGTGTTCCGAGCCTTGCTCCAAGCTCGCCGCAAGTTGTAGCAAAGCTTCTTTGGAGATATCGCTTTGCAAGCTGATGATCTCTACCACCTTGGCCTGCCCTGTGGTCAGCGTGCCGGTTTTATCCACCACCAGCATCTCAATCTTGCCTGCATGCTCTAGCGCTGTAGCGTTCCTAAATAAAATTCCCTGCTGCGCGGCACGGCCAATGCCGACCGAGATGGCCGTGGGTGTGGCAAGGCCCAAGGCGCAGGGGCAAGCGATGACTAAGACGGCAACGGCGTGAATCAGCCCTGTTGCCGCACTGCCCCAGTACCAAAAACTAAGGGCAAAGGTGAGCAGGGCGATGCCCGCTACAATCGGCACAAATACGCCAGAAATTTGATCAGCCAGCCGCTGAATTGGCGCTTTTGAGCCCTGTGCACTGGCCACCAGACGCACAATTTCGGCCAGTTGCGTTTTGCTGCCCACGCTGCTAGCGCGTATTTTTAGCATGCCGCTGCTGTTTTTAGTGGCGGCAAACACTTTGCTGCCAATGGTTTTTTCGACGGGCAGGCTTTCGCCGGTCAGCATGCTTTCATCGACCGCAGCTTGGCCCTCGATGACTATGCCATCGACGGGAATTACTTCACCGTGGCGCACAATCACCATATCACCGAGTTTGAGCTGGTCGATGGCTACGTCAATCAGTCCATCTGCCGTTTCTACCCTTGCGGTTTTAGGCTGCAGCTTTAACAGCTCACTAATCGCCCCCGATGTCTTCTTTTTGGCGCGGCTTTCTAGCCATTTTCCTGCCAACACCAGCGTAATAATCATCGCGCTGGCTTCAAAATAAACGTGCTGCTCATGCAGGCCTAGCAGGGTAACAATGGCACTTAAAGCAAACGCCATGCTGGTGCCCAATGCCACCAGCACATCCATATTGGCTCCGCCGTTTTTTAAGGCAAAGTAAGCGCCGCGATAAAAACGCCAGCCCAAAACAAACTGCACCGGCGTGGCCAGTAGCATTTGTAGCCAGCGCGGCAGTAGCTGGGCGTGATCCATGCTAAACATGCTGGCCATCAGCGGCAGGCTGAGCAGGGCGGCGATCAGCAGGGGGATCAACTCGTTTTGTTCTGGCAAAGGGGATGTATCTGCCAACTCTGCCGAAAAGCCTGTACCTACAATGATTGCAATCAGTGCTTCTGCGGTAATGGCGGGGTTGCTGCTACTGATTTGTGCAGTTTCAGTTGCAAAATTAACCGCCGCAACTACGCCAGCCTGCTTATTCAGCACCTTCTCTATCCGCGCCGCACACGCCGTACAGCTCATCCCGCCGAGCTGAAGTTCAATTTGCAAAGTCATAGCGCTTCCTCTTTTCTATGAAAAGATAATATACCCTTGTAGGGTATATTGAAAGGGCAGAAGTAGATGAAGCTTTTATGTTAAATGTAAACAGATGCCAATTAATTTCCTGATTATAGTCTCTTGCTCAATGGGCTCTTGGAATATGTAGGGCGGGTGAAACCCGCGAGCAATGCCGAATAAACTACGATATTTATAATGAGATTGAGCAAGAGGTATCGGTAGGTATTTCTAAATAAGACAAGGCGCATTTTTAAAAAATTGACGCTGCATGTATTTTATATGTAAGAATATTTTTTTTAAAACGCAACGCAGTGTTATGACGAAAGATGGACTTCTCGAGGTTATCATCTAGATGGTTAAATTGGTTTTTACTGCATAACCTCAGTCTCTAAAAATAAGGCGCGGCATAGCATTGTGTTAAAGGATGTGGGAGTGTAAATATTCTGCGTGTTAGTTGTGGTGGTTTCAGGGTAACTTGGCTAGCCATATTTCCATTTTAAATAGGCCGATTATGCTTAGCCGACTGTCCAGCATTCTGTTAGTTTGCAGTTTATTTAGCTCAGCAGCTTTTGCCGCTGCCCCGCCTTTACAGCACTATATTTATATTAATCATCGTGAAGCAGGTGGGACTAATATTAAGGCGGATAAGGGCCTGCTTGATCCACGCTTTAGTGGGGCACAAATTGTTTATAAATGGCGGGATCTGGAGCCGACTAAAGATCATTACGATTTTAGCGCCATTAAAGCGGATATCGCCTATTTGAATTCAATGAATAAAAAGCTTTGGATCCAACTGCAAGAAAAATCTTTTTCACCTCGTCCAAATGTGCCTAATTATCTTTTGCAAGATCCTATTTTTAAGGGCGGCGTGCTCAAGCAAAGCATGTTAAGTGCACCTGAGCGCGATCCCAATAAACCCGTGACTGATGATGAATACGGTTGGTCTGCCAAAATATGGGAGCCCACTGTGCAGGAGCGCTATCAAAAATTAATCAAGCAATTAGGTCATGAATTTGATGGCAAGATTGCGGGGATTAACTTTAGCGAGAGCTCGATTGATGTAGGCCACGAAAATGCCGATGGCACCACTACGTTTCCTAAAGATTTTAGCCCAAAGGCATATGTGGATGCTATTGGCAATAATATGCGCGTGTTGGCAGGGGCATTTAAGCAATCTACTGCTATGGTTTATTTGAATTTTTTGCCTGATGAATGGCTGCCCGATGATGATAAAGGCTATATGCGCGGCCTATTTACATTAGCTAAATCATTGAAAATGGGTGTGGGTGGGCCAGATTTAATGCCCTATCGCAAAAGCCATATGGCGCAGACGTATGGTTTTTTTAAGGATTATCCTAATAATTTAGTGAAGGGAATGGCGGTACAGGACGGCAATCTTCGCCAGATTAATCCTAAGACGGGTAAAAAAAATACTGTGGGTGATATTCTGGATTTTTCTCAGAATTACTTAGGTTTAGATTATATTTTTTGGGTAGAAGACGAGCCTTATTTTACGAATGAGGTATTAAATAAGCTTTAGTGTTTAATTGAAAAATCGTATTCATCTCAAAAAGTAGTTAATATTTATAACTTAAAAGTGGCGGCGGGTATTTATCCCTAGCTCAATGCTTATTTACTATCAGGGCGTTTAAATTCTGTGAGTGTTTTAATTTCTGACCTAGTCAGTATCGTGCCTTACCAACAGACGTCTGAGCAGGTACGGCGGGACATTGCCATGCTGATGCATCGAGTATGGCCAGATCAGTCCCCGCCCTCTATGGATGAGGTTGTGCCAGATGAGCATAACCCCGTGTTCGATGCGCTTTCTTGCTTTGTATACCGTGATAATCGGCTGCTTAGTTATGCCGCCGTACTGCATTTAACGCTTAACCATGCAGGGCAAACCTTTTGCATGGCCGCATTGAGCTGTGTCGCAACCGACCCCACTTATCAAAGGCAAGGGCTTAGCCGTTTAGTGGTAAATGCCGCCACGCGTTGGATTGAAAACAGTCTGATAGACATTGGATTGTTCACTTGTGATCCGCCATTGGCTATGTTTTACGCCAAAGCAGGCTGGCCAACCGTTTTAGACGTGGCACTGATTGGCAGCCAAGATGCTGGTGCATTGTCCAGTAAGGAGCTAGGCAAAGTGGTGCTGCTTCGTTTGTTGTCTAAACATGCACATGAGCATGCTACTGCGTTTACGGGCACCACCATTTCATTAGGGCTACCGCTAGGACAGTTCGTCTGATACTGCAGAGGCCTACAAGCTTCAGGCTTGGCCTGGTTTGGCTTGCCCCTACATGCTCAAAAACCCGTAAAATGCCCGCATTCGCTCAAGCCTTATGCCTTGTTGATGACTCTTATTGAACTGGATATGTCGTGGAATTGTTAAATATTAATTGCTTGGGCAAAGCGCTCAGGCTGGAAGGCACGCCAGCGGGCTGGCAGCAGTTGTTTTGGGACAATACCTTAGTCGCCGAAAAAAATGCCTCGGCTGAGCGTGAAGGATTAAGCACTTTGCAGTTTGAGCTTTCGGCCATAAGCGCAGATGGCACCGCTGTAACCACCCGCGTTTGCCTTGAAACTGATCTGCAATGGCAGCCTTTTAGCTTAAAATATCGCCTACTCGTCGATGAGCAAGAGGCGCTACAAGGCCAGCGTAATACTAGGGATATTGAGCAGCAAGCGCCTGTTGTTCCGTCAGTGAAAACCAATAAGCTGAGCTTGCTGGGCCTTGGTGCTTTGGCGCTTAAACTCCTTAAAAGTGCCAAATTAGTAAAAGTAGCTTTAGCCGGAGCGAGCGTTGCTGCGTATTCATGGTTATTTTCTTTTCAATTTGCCATAGCGCTCATTGCCTGTTTGGTTTTTCATGAATATGGCCACATTAGAGCGATGAAATATTTTGGAATCAAAACCAAAGGGATTTATTTAATTCCCTTTATGGGCGGATTGGCGCTATCAGATGAAAAAATAAATACCCGTTGGCAGGATGTGGTGATTTCAATTATGGGGCCGACTTTTGGTCTCTTGCTATCAATCGCCTCCTTAATCATCTATTGGCTAACGGATTCGATGTTTTTTGCTGGTCTAGCCACATTTAATGCATTGCTTAATTTATTTAATTTATTACCCATCTTGCCACTTGATGGGGGGCATATTTTAAAAAGCATCAGTTTTTCAATGAATAGCGTGCTTGGTTTAGTGGCTTGTGTAATAGGCGCTGCCTTGGGCATATTTATTAGCTACACCCTTGGTTTGGCTTTGCTAGGATTTTTGCTTTTAATTGGTAGCGTAGAAATTGTTTTTGAATGGCGTGGACGGCATCAAAGTAATTTACTGCCCTTAGATCGATACGGGCAAATATTTTCTACAATATGGTATTTAATAACGGTTGGCGCTTTAATTAGCATTATTTGGTATTTTGCTAGTCATGGAGACGATATGTTGAAAGTGCCTTTGCAGATATTAAAGCATTAAAGGATTAAGTCATTTATTTAATCTGCTAATAAAAAAACCAGATTGAATGATCTGGTTTTTTTAGGTAAATAGTAGCTGATTATGTCTCTTGCGCAGCAACGCCTATATCAATAAATCTTTTGAAGCGCACTCTGTTTTTGCATTTGTATGGCGGGAGCAGCCCCAATTATATCAACTTAAGCCAAATGGGTAGGATTACGCTCAAGCCCGCCTTTTGCCCCAGTTCTGCGATAAGCCCGTAAAATACCTCTCTTTGCCTTCTGCCAGATTTATACCATGTCGATTATTCTTTCCACGCTTAACGCCCGTTACACCCATGCCTCTTTGGGCTTACGCTATTTGCTGGCTAATATGGGGGATTTGCAAGTGGATACCCAGCTGGCGGAGTTTGTCATCGGGATGAAGACCACCGAGATCGTTGAGCAACTGCTGGCAAAGCAGCCCAAAATCATTGGGTTTGGCGTGTATATCTGGAATGTGGAAGAAACTTGCCGAGTGGTGGCGATGCTTAAACGCGTTGCACCGCAGATTAAGCTTATCCTTGGTGGGCCGGAGGTTTCTTATGAAACGGCTGAGCAAGAGATCGTAAAGCTGGCCGATTTTGTGATTACCGGCTGGGGCGAGGTGACGCTGCCGCAGCTTTGCTTGCAGATTCTGAATGGCCCGCAGCCTTTGATGAAAGTGCAAGCGGGGGTGCAGCCGCCACTGGCTGATCTGCAGCTGCCTTATTCCTTGTATACCGATGAAGATATTGCCCATCGTACGCTGTATGTGGAGGCCTCACGCGGCTGCCCATTTAAGTGTGAGTTCTGTTTGTCGGCACTAGATAAAACCGCCTGGCCCTTTGATCTGGATGTGTTTTTGGCCGAGATGGAAACGCTTTACCAGCGCGGCGCGCGTTTATTTAAGTTTGTGGACCGCACCTTTAATCTGAATATCAAATCCAGCTTAAAAATCATGCAATTCTTTTTAGACAAGATTGCCGCTCACCCCGATGATCCCGTGTTTGCACACTTTGAAGTGGTGCCCGATCATCTGCCTGAGGCCTTAAAGGTGGGCATTAGCCAGTTTCCGGCTGGCGCTTTGCAGTTTGAAATCGGTATTCAAAGCTTTAACCCTGAAGTGCAGAGCTTGGTTAGCCGTAAGCAAAACAACCAGAAAGCCGCTGAAAATATTTCTTGGCTGACAGCGCATTCACATGCTCACTTACACGTTGATTTAATTGCCGGTTTGCCTGGCGAAGATATGGCCAGCTTTGGCCGTGGTTTTGATCAGCTCTATGCCCTGCACCCACATGAAATACAATTTGGTATTTTGAAACGCCTGCGCGGTACGCCGATTATTCGCCATACCCGTGACTTTGGCATGGTGTACGACCCTTACCCGCCTTACACCATTTTGGCCAATGATTTGATTGATTTTGCCAGCATGCAGCGTTTAGTACGCTTTTCGCGCTACTGGGATTTAGTCGCCAATTCTGGCCGCTTTGCTAACACTCTGCCTGTGCTGCTGGGCGATGCACCGTTTGCGCGCTTTATGGCGTTTAGCGATTGGCTCTATGCCAACACCGATGCTACCCACCGCATTGCGCTAGATAGATTGGCCAAAATGGTGGGCGAGTGGCTGGTGGAGCAGGGCTTGTCTGAGCTTGCCGCTGCTGAGTTGATTGCATCAGACTACGCAGGTAAATCAAAACGCGGTAAAAGCGGCGCAACCCTACAGCGGCAAGTCATGCATCTGTCCGTTTAAACCGAAGCCAAGCACTGGCATGAATAGCTCAGGGCAGTTATAAGTAAAACGTCAGCAGCTACTAAGAGAATGCCTCGAAAAATTTATTATTATAAATAAGACAAGCCGCGTTTTAAAAAGATTGACGCGGCATGTGATTGATATGTAATGATTTTTTTAAATCACAACGCAGTATTGTAACGAAAGATGAGTTTTTCTAGGCTCCCTAGAGGTGTTAATCAAGCCATCTCGCCGCAATGGCTCACTCAGTTGTGCTCTACGGGGGGCGTAGTTGAGTGCTTCAAATTATGTTTAGCCCGATGCGATGGGGGCAGGAATTTAGACTATCTACTGCTAAGGTAGAGAGATGGGAACCTCGAAAACCCCACAAGCGGAGGGTGTACGATCAACTTATTAATAAGTTAGTAAGCTAATCCAAATGCCTTGTTCCGCGATCAAAACCAGCCTATTTGCCGATGCAGCGCATCATAACAAGATCGATGTTTTGGGTGATCCGCTGCAATTGATCGCCCAACATGTCTATTTTGACGCTTTGGCCAAGGTACTTGAGCACGCAGCGCTGCGCCCCGTCAGCCTGCAAGGCGGGCCGCCGTTCCCAATTGAAGCTATGGTGCGCATCCATTTAAAATGGCTGAATTTTGTAAGGAACTGCGAGTATTTGGTATGGGTTTATTCAATGCCGGTGATTTTTTGTAAGCTTGACTCAGAAGGGCTGAATTTTTCGAGTTTTTCGAGGTTCCCAAATGAATACGACACACCCTCTTGGATTGGCTATCTGGCTTGGCTTGCCGGTGCTAGCGGCACATGCAGGGGTAGAGCTGCACATAGGGATTAGTGTGCAGTCATCCCCTCCAAGTATTATGGGGGATAGCTTGCAAGTGCAGGATTTACCTGGGATTGCTATTGAGCAAGTGCGCTCTGCGGCTAGCCAATGCGGGGTTGTGCCAGAGATTGAACGCTACCCGACTTTGCGGCTATTTAATAATTTAAAAAGCAATGAGATTCAGGGCTCAATGATGTTCTCGTATACAGAGGAGCGTACAGCTTTTGCCGTGTACCCTATGCGTGATGGTTTGCCGGATCATGCTCAACGTTTAAATACCCTTAGTTATGCTTTTTTTGTCAACCAAAGCTCTAAATTGGCTTGGGATGGTAAAAAATTGTTGGGTTTGCAGGGCAAAGTAGGAGTAAATACAGGGTGGTCGGTGATCAAAAGCTTAGAGGAATTCAATATTCCATATGAAGAAGCGGCTGCCTCTGAAAATAATTTCGCTAAATTAAATGCGGGTCGTATTGATGCCTATGCAACTCAAAATCATGTGGCTGAGGCTTATTTAAAACGTAATAAACAATTAAAAATACGCCGCTTAGAGCCGAGTATTATCACAAAAGATTATTTCTTGATTTTTAGTAAACCGTTTTATGCTGAGCATCCCAAAGTGGCCGCTTGCATTTGGAAGGCAATTGGCGACGATCGCGATGAGATTTTAAAAAAACGTATTCCTGTTTATTTGTATGCAAAGTAACGCTAGGCCATAAACCCGCTTTATAAATAACTCAGGCTCCCTTTAAAGGATTTGATCTCATTTTGCTCTTTTGAGCAAAAAAATACCTCCGGTTTGGCCGGAGGTATTTGATGAAGGTGGTGATCAGCTTAAAGATTTATTTACAATCTCGGCCAGGTCGCTGGATAAATCATCTTGCTGGGCAATGCGTTGCAACTCGGCCTGCATCATTTGCTGGCGTTGTGGCTCCATTTTTTTCCAGCGGTTAAAGCTAGATGCCAAGCGAGCCGCAACTTGCGGGTTGATTTTATCTAGCTCGATAATCCGGTCAGCGGCAAAAGCATAGCCATAGCCGTCTGCGGCGTGGAAGTGCTGAGCGTTTTGTAGGCAGAAACCCATAATCAGTGCGCGCACTTTATTTGGGTTTTTGATTGAAAACGCGGGGTGATCCATCAGCGCTTGCACGCGGCTCAGCGCACCTGGGCGGCGGCTGGTGGATTGCAGGGCAAACCATTTATCCATCACCAGCGCGTCGTCATGCCATTGCACGGCAAAGTCGGCCAGCTGGGCATCGCCACCATCACGGTTAACCAGCGCTTTTAGCGCGGCTAGGCGATCAGTCATATTGTCTGACAAGCGATATTGCTTGCTGAGCATTTCGCTGACTAAGGGCTCATCCAGCTCGGCTAAGTAATCGAGGCAGATGTTTTTTAGACTGCGTTTGCTGGCGTTTTCATAATGGTAAATTGCGCCATCATTTAGCTTTTGGTAAATAGCCAGCAGCTCTGGGCGCAATTCGCGGGCGATTTGCGCTTTAACACTGCGATGCACAAAGTGCAGATGGCAGGGGTCTACTTGATCGATCAGCTCAATCAAGTAATTTTCGCGCGGTAGCTCTAGCATCAGCGCGATAAGGGCCGCGTCAATTTTTTCGCTAGTTAGTTTACGCAGGGCATTGATAAAACTGGCTGGTGCCAAAGGCTTTTCATCGCCAGCGGCGTAAAGCGCTATCAAGAGCCGCGTGGCAAAGGTGTTGGCTGCTTCCCAGCGATTAAAAGCATCGCTGTCGTTGGCCATCAGAAACACCAGCTCTTCATCGGTATAGGCGTAGCTGACCTTCACTGGTGCAGAGAAATCACGCAGCAAGGATGGTGTAGGCTCGGCGGTGATATTAATAAAGCTAAAGCTCTGCTCCGCTTGTGTGAGTGCTAAGACACGGGTTGTGCCTTGTGCAGTGGCTTCGCCAGCCAGTTGCAGCGGCAGATCTTTGCCTTGCTTATTCAGCAAGCCAACCGCCAGTGGAATATGGAAAGGGCGTTTTTCAGCTTGGCCTGGTGTCGCTGGGCAGCTTTGTTTTACATTTAAAGTATAGGTTTGCGCGGCTGCATCGTAATGGCTGCTGATAGCCAGCGCTGGTGTGCCCGCTTGCTTATACCACTCTTCAAATTGTGTGAAATCTACGCCATTGGCATCTGCCATCGCGGCGCGGAAATCATCGCAGGTGACGGCTTGGCCATCGTGGCGCTTAAAGTACAGATCCATGCCCTTACGGAAACCTTCGCGGCCGAGTAGGGTGGCATACATGCGCACCACTTCCGAGCCTTTCTCGTAAATGGTCATGGTATAGAAATTGTTGATTTCTGAGTAAGCTTCAGGGCGCACCGAGTGTGCCTGTGGGCCTGCATCTTCGGCAAACTGCATTTCGCGCAGTGCTTTTACATTGTTGATACGCTCAACCGAGCGGCTGCCGATATCGCTAGAGAATTCTTGATCGCGATAAACCGTTAGCCCTTCTTTTAAGCTGAGCTGGAACCAATCGCGGCAGGTCACACGGTTACCCGTCCAGTTATGGAAGTATTCGTGCGCAACCACGGCATCAATGCCGTCAAAATCAACGTCTGTGGCGGTTTCTGGCTTGGCCAACACGTATTTAGTGTTGAAAATATTCAAGCCCTTGTTTTCCATCGCGCCCATATTAAAATCGCTGGTGGCTACGATCATATAAGTGTCTAAATCGTATTCCAGACCAAAGCGCTCTTCATCCCAACGCATGGCTTTTTTAATCGCCGCCATGGCGTGATGGCATTTATCTAGATTGCCCGGCTCTACAAAAATCTCTAAAGCCACACGGCGGCCGCTAGGCGTGGTGTGCTGATCAGCCAGCATGACAAATTTACCGGCGACTAGCGCAAATAAATAGGCGGGCTTTTTAAATGGATCAACCCATTTTACCCAATGGCGATTCTTCTCTAACTGGCCGCTGTCTACGCGATTGCCGTTAGAGAGCAAAATAGGGTAGCGCGTCTTATCGGCAATGATGGTGGTGGTAAATTTAGCCATTACATCAGGGCGATCTAAATAATAAGTAATCTTACGGAAGCCTTCGGCCTCGCATTGACTTACAAAATTACCACTGGATACATACAAGCCATTGAGGCTGGTATTACTCAGCGGATTAATAATGGTGACGATTTCTAAAATAGCTTCGTCTGGCATGGTAGCGATCACAAGGCCGGTGGCCGATACACTATAGGCATCGGTCTTGAGCAGCGCGCCGTCTAGCTTGATCGATTCAAGCGATAGCTCTTCACCGACTAGAGACAGTGGTAGGCCTGCAACAGCTTCGGGGTTACGCTTCAGTACCAGTCTAGATTGGACCCGTGTTTGGCTTTCTTCAAGCTCAAAAGTGAGATCAACGCGGTCGATTAAAAAGGCCGGTGCGGTGTAGTCGAGGCGATTAATTTGGGTGCTTTGGAGTGTCATGCTGAGGATTCAAAGTTCGGTTGAAATGCGAGGATACCCCTCGTGCAAGAGCCGTGTAAATAAATCACGATGGGCAGGGTGAGGTGGGCCAAAAATAAACAGCAGGATAGGGGAATAAGCCTAGGGTATCGGCCGTTAAATAGCTTGTTTATTAAGGCATAATTTTTATTTGCCTGCGGGGCAAGATTCACTAAATTTAATGCACTGAAGGTGTTGCTTTTGCGTATAGCGATAGCGTTAATCTAAAAGCAAGATTAAAAGCAGCAAGGCCGCGCTTTATATACACATTGCGGCCTAACCTTATTCATAAATAGTCATTTAGTTTACAAAGTGCCACTGGTATAGTCGGAACAATAAATTGGCTTACTCGTCAGGCTGAGCAAGTACAGGGGTAGAAATCTCTGCAAGTGGCGAGATTATCTACCCTTTTTGTTGCCTGTTTATTGGCAGCGACGGATAGCACTATCCCTTTTTCTGGATGATTCAGATGTATATCTACGACGACTACGATCAACGCATCGTAGACCAGCGTGTGGTTCAGTACCGTGATCAAACTCGTCGCTATTTAGCGGGGGAGTTGAGCGAGGAAGAATTCCGCCCGCTGCGTCTGCAAAATGGCCTGTATATCCAACGCCATGCCCCTATGCTCCGTGTGGCGATTCCCTACGGGCATCTGACTAGTACCCAATTACGGAAGCTAGCAGAAATTGCGCGTAAATACGATAAAGATTACGCACACTTTACTACTCGCCAAAATTTGCAATATAACTGGCCTAAATTAGAAGAAATCCCCGATATTTTGGCTGAATTAGCAACGGTGCAAATGCACGCTATTCAAACCTCGGGCAACTGTATTCGTAATACCACCACCGATCAGTTTGCGGGTGTCGCCCATGATGAGCTGCTTGACCCGCGCCCGTGGTGCGAGATTATTCGCCAATGGTCTACTTTCCATCCTGAATTCGCGCATTTGCCACGCAAATTTAAAATTGCCGTCAATGGTGCAGTGGAAGATCGAGCCGCGATTTGGGTGCACGATATTGGCCTGAATGTAGTGCAAAATGCTGCGGGTGAATTAGGCTTTAAAGTGATTGTGGGTGGTGGCTTGGGCAGAACGCCTATTATTGGCAGCGTAATTTGTGAGTTTTTACCCTGTATTCATTTGCTGACTTATTTAGAAGCCGTATTGCGCGTCTATAACCGCTATGGCCGCCGCGATAATAAATATAAGGCGCGGATTAAGATTTTGGTTAAGGCGCTTACGCCAGAAGTATTTGCCAGCAAAGTAGCCACTGAATGGGCGTTTTTAAAAGACGGGCCACAGACTTTAACTCCAGCCGAAATGACGCGGATGCAGGGCTTTTTTACCACGCCTGATTATGTTTTTTTTGCTGGTGACGATCTCGACTTTATTCAGCAGCAATTAGATAACAAAGCCTTTAGCCGTTGGGTAGAGCGCAATGTGTTTAAGCATAAGCAAGCGGGTTATGCTGCCGTTACTTTAAGCCTTAAAAAGCACGGCGCAGCCCCGGGGGACGCATCGAGTGAGCAATTAGCTGCTGTCGCCGATTTAGCCGATTGCTATGCTTTGGGTGAATTGCGCGTTTCTCACGAGCAAAATTTAATTTTATCGGATGTCAAACAATCTGATTTATTTGCACTATGGGAAAAAGCTAAGGAAATTGGTTTTGCCACACCCAATATCGGTTTGATGACGGATGTGATTTGCTGCCCAGGCGGTGATTTTTGCTCTTTAGCCAATGCTAAATCTATTCCTATTGCAATTGCCATTCAAGAGCGCTTTGATAATCTTGATTACCTCTATGATTTAGGTGAAATTGATTTAAATATGTCTGGCTGTATGAATGCCTGCGGCCATCACCATATTGGCAATATCGGCATTTTAGGGGTGGATAAAAATGGCTCTGAGTGGTATCAGGTTTCTTTAGGTGGTCGACAAGGTAATGGTGCTACGTTAGCCAAAGTGGTGGGGCCTTCATTTGCTCAAGAGCAAATGCCTGACGTGATTGAAAAAATTATGGATGTATTTGTAGAAAACCGCTTGGGTGAAGAGCGTTTTATTGATGTATTTGATCGCATTGGTATGCTGCCCTTTAAGACCCGTGTTTATGCGAAGGAGGCGGCGTAATGACGCGTATTATTAAAGATCACGCGATTATTGATTGCGAAGCAGAGCTGCTTAGAAATGCAGAAGACGGTAGCTTTGCGGTATTGCCAAGCAGTGGCTTAATTATTGTTCCTTTGGCTCAGTATCTTGCGCAAAAATTAGAGTTACAAACGCGTGGTGAGTTTGGCGTGTGGTTTGCTCCAGATGATGAGCCAGAAAGCCTAGGCAATGAAGCGGCTAGCCTTGCTTTGATTGCGGTTGAATTCCCTGCATTTACAGATGGCCGTGGTTTTTCTATTGGGCGCTTATTACGCGAGCGTTATGGCTTTACGGGCGAATTACGTGCTTTTGGCGATGTATTTAAAGACACGATTGTTTATTTAAAGCGCTGTGGATTTAACGCTTTTGTGGTAAATAGCGATAAAAATATTGAGGATGCTTTATTAGGCCTAGATGCTTTAGCTGAGTCTTATCAAACCGGCACGGATCAGCCCGTGCCTTTATTTAGACGTCGCAACTAAGAGCTTAAATAAATTGCTTACTTATAAATCCCCGCCGAAAAGTGGGGATTTATGCATTAAGGGGAACTAGTTTTTATTTTCCAAGTCTTATTCTTTATTGAATTAATTTCTGCATGGCAGATAGGTTTGGAGATCTGATGATGAGTGCATTGCCCCCGATTACCGTGTCGACTTTAGATTGCGATCGTCTTTATGCTTTGTTGGATAAACTACCAGCGGATGCTTTTCCTGATGCAGCGGCATTAGAGGCAGAATTAGGCCGTGCCACCGTGCTAGAGCAAGCCGATATGCCAGATAATGTGGTGACGATGCATTCTACGGCGCGGTTTTTAATGACGCCGAGCAATAAAGAGTTTGAGCTGACTTTATGTTTTCCTCACGAAATTGATGGCTCAACAGGCAAGGTTTCCGTTACCGCGCCAGTGGGCAGTGCCCTCTTGGGTTTATCCGTAGGACAAAGCATTGATTGGCCTGCACCAGGCGGCCATGAGGTGAAAGTAAAAATATTAAGCGTCAGCCAATAATTGATGGCGTAAAAAAGCACCGGCATAGTGGATATGGGCGGTGTTTTTTTTGTTTAAATTAAGTCAGCCTAATTCATTGGCCCAGCTCATTGCGGCTAAGAGCGCTTCAAAATCACAGGGTGGATTCGCATTGCTAATTGGGTTGCTGTCTTCTGCCAATAAAGCTTGGCTAAGAAGAAGGCCCAGTGCGTTTTTTTTGCCCATTAGCGCATCTTTTACATCATCGGCTAAATTGAGCGGCTCTAATAATTCTTGCAATGGCGCATTAAAAAAAACATCGATTAAAGAAAACATCCCTACCATAAATGCTTGATCGGCCAAACTGTGGTCATGGGGCTTTTGCTTTAAAGACAGTAGCTCCATAAATTTGCCACGAATTGCGGCTGTTTGCACGAGTGGATTACTGCCTATGGCTTTACCCGATTGTTGTACATAGGCTAGTAAATGAATCCATCTCCCCATTTGGCGGCGCCCTAATACCGTAATGGCGGCAGCAATACTGTCTATTTTTTTGGGGGAGCTAGATCCTACTGAATTAACTAGCTTAAGTAAATTAATGGTTAAGTCGGGAGAGTGCTTGAAAGCCATCTCAATATCGCTATTGTCGGCGTTGCTATTAATTAACCCTAGTAAACGTAATAAGGCCATTTGAGAAGGCTGTGGTTTGCTGCCAGATAAAATGGTTGGCTTGGCAAAGTAATAGCCTTGGAAAAGATCAAAGCCTAATTTCATACATAAAAGATGTTGATCTGGATTGTCGACTTTTTCTGCCAAAATTTGTAAAGGATAGGCACGTAGCTCGTTAATCAGCACATTCATTTGTGCTTTTGCCATCCCTAGCACTTCTAGCTTTACAAAACTGATCTGCGGCAATAGGGCGCGTTGAGCATCATCTAAATGAATTACATCGTCGAGAGCCAGTTTAAAGCCCTTCTTTTTAAGGGCAATGCAGCGCTCAACAATAAGCGGGGTAATCTCGACTGTTTCTAATATTTCTAACACAACTTGCTGCGGGGGGAGTAACTCTAGAACATCTGATAATAGTAAATCAGCACTCACATTAATAAAGCCGAGTTTATCACCCAGTACGCTGCTGGTGCCTAGGGTACTAAATGCATGCTGAATTACATCAAGGGTGGCTAAAAAATCGTCAGGAACAATAGCTTCATTGCGTTGACTGCTGTTTCTAAAGAGTAATTCGTAAGCAACCAACTCTTGTTGGCGGTTTAAAATGGGTTGTCGCCCCAAGTGATATGAATTTTGCATGGCGGTCTAGATAGTGATGATTGATTCAGTCTAGACCTTAATTTTTAAGGCAGGCGAATTCCATTTTATTTTGTTGTGGTGCGACAAGATAATCGGTTTAGTGACGGCTATTTTTTAGTGCGGCCTTTAATCGTAATATGTCATGCCATGCGCGTGATTTGTCGGGTAAGTTACGTAGAAGGTAGCTTGGGTTGTAGCTGACTACTAGCGGAATCTGCTTGTATTGCTGTAGCTTTTCACGTAATACGCTGACTGGCTCATCTGATTCAAGCAGCGTTTTCATGGCAAAGCGCCCAGTCAGTAGCAGCGTTTTGGGTTGAATAAGCTCGATTTGGCGCTTTAAAAAGGGGGCACATTGTAATACTTCGGCAGCTTGTGGGTTGCGCTTATTGGGGGGGCGGCATTTTAGAATATTGGCTTTATATACCTGCTCATCTTCACCAATCGTGGCCAGCATATTGTTGAGCAGCTTGCCTGCATCGCCCAAAAATGGCGTTTGTTGGGTTTCTTCATCCGCGTCAGGTGCTTCACCAATCACCATAATATTGGCTTGCATTGGGCCGCTGCCAAATACCGTTTGCCCGCCGGTTTTTTGCCTTGCCTCGCAAAGTGGGCAAGCGGTACAAGTGCTAACGGCGGCATTGAGCTCTTCCCAATTCATGCGGGCAATACGTAGAGAGCGTTCGTCCTCAACGGGGTCATTGGCAGGCAAGATTTGGGCTGGTGGCGGGGTGAACTTAGCTGGGCTACTAACCAGCGGGGCAAGGGCTTGATGGGCCGCTACCGCCACGGGTGAAAAGCCTTGTGGCCGAGGCGCAGGTGAATTTGATGCTACGGCAACATGCACAGGCTCAACGGGCTTGGCTTGTAGTTCGGCCAAGATCTCCTTACGTACCCATACAGGGCTTAAGCCTAATTCATCTAGTATCAGCGCCCGACGATTCATCAATGCGTATCCATCATCATGGCAAAAATCAAAGCATCTTCACGGCCAGAGCCGCTGGCTGCGGGGTAATAAGCGGGGCGAATGCCAGTTTCTGCAAAACCGGCATTTTCGTAAAAATCCCGCGCGCGGTGGTTGGATTGTCGCACTTCTAGAAATAAACTTTGTGCACCCGCGCCATGTAGTTTTTTGACAAGGGCGTTAAAGATGTTTTGTCCGAGCCCTTGACCTTGCAAAGCTGGCCTAACGGCGATTAAAAGTAGCTCGGCCTCATCGACCATTTTCATGGCAACGGCAAAGGCGGCGAGCCCGTTTTCATCCTCTATACCTAGGCAAATATCGGCTTTTAGCGAGTGTTGCCAATGGCTATCTACCCAAGGATGCGAATTGGTGGCTGCGTCTAGCTGCATCAGCGCTTGGATATCACGCTCATCTAATTGGCGTACTTGTTTCATTTGCTTATCCGCTCATGGGTTTTGAGCGCGACTTTGTTGCGTAAATACACTAGCTCCGCTTCATGCGCAGCCAAGCCTTTGCCCGCTACAAAGTCAGGCAGGGCTAAGGCTAGGATGTCTTTGGCAAGGGGAAAACGCGTGGCATCGATGCTGCTGATGCGTGTTCCTAGGCTGTTTTTAAGTGCATCGCCATACATCGCAAAGCCGCTACCTGCTGCCAGCCAGTTATCCCCACTCGGTACGGGGATGGCGTCTGGATCGCATAAACAGGGAGCGATCTCCTCTAGCCATACGCCATCTTGTTTGCGATAGGCAGCGCAGTAGACTTGGTTCATTCGTGCATCAAGGCAGGCATAGACTTGATCTGCATCGCAGCCAGCCGCAAGGGCGGCTAGGGTTGAAACGCCTAACACCGGAATGCCACGTGCAAAGGCTAAGCCCTGGGTGATACCCGCGGCAATGCGTAAGCCAGTGAATGAGCCAGGGCCATTGCCAAAGGCGATGCCTTGAATATCTTCCATTGTAAGTTGGCACTCTTCAAGCAGCGCAGCTAAGCAAGGAAGAATCATCTCGGCATGCTTTTGCCCCGCAGGCCAGTTACGGGTAACGATGCCTTGCTGGGTGCTAATGGCTAGGGAGAGATGTTCGGTAGAGGTGTCGAGCGCTAGATAGGGCATGGGTAGGCAGAAAAACAATTAAGGTGAGATTCTACCATGCGCGTGTGATTAGATATTGCAGATAAACAAAAGCCCACGCAGCGGTGGGCTTTTTTACGATTAGGGAGTCTATAAAAATCTATTTTTCGCCATAATATTGCGTTGTGTATTAAAAAATTCCTTACATATTAAACATATGTAGCGTCGATTTTTTAACACGCGCCTTGTCTTATTTAGAAAGATAGACTTTTTGGCATTCCCATTAGATGGTGCTATTCAAATAATTAATGAAATTGCACTTGGATCTGTTGTTTGGCTAAAGCTGCGGCGCTATTTAAAACGCTGTGCAATTTATTGTCGTTAGCTTGTGGGGCAGCTTGCCAGTCTGTAACTGGTTTTTTTTGCTTGCCGTGACAAACGACGATTTGATACCAACCTTCCATACCGGTGTGACGGGTGGACGGACGAGCTTCTACGATAAAATCAAATTGTGCCATGATGGCTCCTAGTAATTGGCCATTCAAAGTTGAATGGCTAAGCACCAAAAGAAGAGCACCTGGTTCGGGGAGAACTTGCAGAAAAGCTGAGTAGGCTTGCTGGATAGTACTGCTACAAACACATTGCGAATCAAAAATATTCGCTTTACAAGGTTATGCTCAATCAAATTAGTGAATGGATTGTTGCTGTATTTTCTAAGGCTGTCAACACTTTGTTTGGTTTTTTGTTAAAAACGTGCAAATTTGTCATTTTTTAGGCTGGTTTATGCTCTAGTTTGCTGTTTTTAAAGAATTTGTTACATTTTAGTTACTTTGGATTGATTGCTAAAGCGGCTGAATCTCCCGCCTTAGCTTGTTTTTTTAGTGCGCACTCTGTTCTGAAACTTTCTTTTTGCTTGCATTGGCTGGTGGGCTGGCACGTGCCGTTGGCACAATGACGGGACTGCCATCGCTGGGCGCTTGCAAAATATCAGCGTGTACACCGTAAAGTGTGTGCACCAGCTCGGTGCTGACGATCTCGCGCGGTGGGCCATTGGCAATAATTTTGCCGTTTTTCATCGCAACTAACACATCAGCGTAGCGGGCTGCGGCGATTAAATCATGCAGCACCATGACCACCGTTACCCCTGTTTGGGTGAGCGCTTTTACCAGTGATAGCACTTCTACTTGGTGGCCCAAATCCAACATGCTAATCGGCTCATCCAGCAGTACCAGCGGTGCTTCTTGCGCTAAAATCATGGCTAGCCAGCAGCGCTGACGTTGTCCACCAGATAAATGCTCTAGGCGACGCTGGGCTAGATCATGGATGTCGGTACTTAGTAGGGCGGCGTTAACTACTTCTTCATCACGAGCTGACCACTGGCGTAATAAGCCTTGATGAGGGTGGCGGCCATAGCGTACTAAATCAGTCACGCTGATGCCCTCAGGGGCAATTGGGCTTTGTGGTAGCAGGGCAATGGCGTGTGCCGCTTTGCGTGGGGAGAGTTGCCAAACATTTTGCCCATCCACCAAAATTTGGCCGCTTTGTGGTTTTTGTAAGCGGGCAATACTGCGTAGTAATGTGGATTTTCCGCAGCCATTAGGCCCAACAATCACCGCCAGCTGACCTGCGGCTACGCTTAAACTTACACCATCTACGGCTACGTGCTGCTCATAGCTCACCTGAATATTTTCAACCATCAGACGCATCTTAAATTCTCTTTTTTATTGTTTTGACAACAAAACCCATAGTAAAAACGGCCCACCCAAGATGCTGGTAATCACCCCTACTGGCACTTCAGCGTGGCTACTGGTGATGCGTCCTAGTGTATCGGCACAGATAATCACGATTGCGCCGATCAGGGCAGATCTAAAAATAGGAATATGGGCGGGATCGGCAAAGCGGCTGGCGATGATGGGCGCGGCCAAGGCAATAAAGCCAATAGGGCCGCCAATGGTGACACCCAAACCCGCTAGGCCAATGGTGAGCAGCATAATAAAGAGCTGTGTTTTGCTCACATTCAAGCCAAGGCTGGCGGCTAAGCCTTCTTCAAAGCGTAATAGGGCAAGGCGGCGGCTGAGCAAGAGTGCGGTAGGCAAGAGCAGCGTTAGGCCCAAAGCTGCTGGCAGCGATGCGCTATAGCCTCTGCCAACTAGGCTACCAAGGCTCCATGTATATAGCGTGCTGGCGTGTTGTAAGCTAACGGTAGACATAAGCAGCTCAATCACTGAGCGCAGCATCACGGCAATGGCAAGGCCAATTACCAATACGCGATAACCTTGGCGGCCCCATCGGCCAGCTAGCATAAAAATCAGCAGCGCACAGCCTGCCGCTCCTATCAGGGCAAGCCACCAGCTGCCTAAGATATTGCCAACAATCAGCCCTAGAATAATCGCCAGCGTTGCACCATTGTTAATGCCTAATAAATCAGGGGAAGCTAAGCGATTACGCGCCATGGTTTGGATTAAGCAGCCTGCTGTGCCAAGGGCGGCTCCGGTAATCAAGCCAGCAAAAATACGCGGTAAGCGGATTTCTTGCACTAGCAACAGCGTGCTATGACTGCCTTGGCCAAAAATAGCGGGCAGGGCCGCATTCAGCGGAATAAAAGTAGAGCCAAGTGCCAAAGAGGCGATCACGGCGAGTAGCAAAATTAAGCTGATGACGATGGTGCTAAAAATGGCGCTGTGCGATAGCAGCAAGGAAAAACCTTGGTAGCGAACCACCGTGCTGTCGTGATGGGTTTGAGGCGTATTGATCATATTGTGCTGACTTTGTTAGAACGCACTAGCAAGATTAAAAATGGTGCGCCGATAAAAGCTAAGATCACCCCAACAGGGGAGTCAAAGGGGCGAATTACTAAGCGTGCCAAGATGTCGGCGCTGAGTAAGACCAAAGCACCAATCAGCGCTGCAAGTAAGATTTGGCTAGCAATCCGTGGCCCTACAATATTGCGTGCCGCATAGGGGGCAACAATGCCTAAAAACACCAGCGGCCCCGCTAAGGCAACGGCTACGCCGCTCATCAGTGTTACCGTAAGGGCGATAATGCTGCGGGTTAAGGTGGGATTGTGGCCTAGCGCACGGGCGCTATCATCGCCAAGTAAGAGTGCGGATAAGGGCCTTGCCATAATTAAAGCCAGCAGCAGCGCAAAGACACTGATCGGCAGTAATTGCAGAGTCATGCTAAGGCTCACTCCAGAGAGTGAACCTAATATCCAGAAGCGGTATTGATCGAAAGACGAAATATTGCTCAGCAATAAATACGAGCTTAAGCCTTGAAAGGTAGCGCTGATGGCCACGCCTGCCAGTACCAGCTTTAGTGCACTGGCACGGCTGGCCACCAACAGCACTAAGCCATTGCCGAAGAGCGCCCCGCCAAAAGCCCAGAGCAAATAGGCGTAGCCGTCTTGCGCATTGGCAAAGCTAATCCCAATGACCACGCCCAGTGCGGCCCCAGCATTCACGCCAAGTAAGCCACTTTCTGCCAGTGGATTGCGGGTTGCGGTTTGCAATAGTACCCCTGCACTGCCTAAACAGGCCCCCACCATAATGGCGGCTAAGGTGCGCGGCGCGCGCAAGCTTTGAATTACCATGCTTAATTGTTCATTAGCACGGGCTTGGCTATCGCCAGTTAAATAGGCCAAGCTTTCTTTCATGCCTAAATGGCCTGAACCAATCAGTAAAGATAAAAAAGCAAGGCAAAGTAGTAAAGCCGTTAATAAGAGCATCCAGCGCAGTAGCTGCGCAAGAGTGGGGGCAGAAACCAACACAAAAAACTTCCTTCTGATGTTACGTACACTAAAACCCAAATCTTGAACCACAGAGAACACAGAGAACACAGAGAGCACGAAGTTTCACAGAGAAAAGTGAGTATTAAATTCAGCCGTTTTCTTGGTGTTTTTATTCTCTTTAAACCCAAATGTTGGGTTATGACTCACGGCTGAGCAAGCCTCTGATTAAATTGTCATCCCCGAATGTTTTGATCGGTAATCCAGCGTAAATACTGGATTACCGTCTGTGCGGGAATGGCGAAACTGAATAAATCAGCGTTTCCTTAGCGAATGCCTATGGCCTTTGATGGCTTGAGGGGATTGCTCAAGTGGCTAAAGCTTGGCAAGAGATGCTTTGGGGCTAAGCAAAGATTTTTCTACGTCGTTCAAAATAGCCAGCGCAGCAAGCGGGCCACCCGCGCTGGTCCATAAGGAGCCGTCAATTACCACAACATGGTTTTGTTTAACCGCATTGAGCTGAGCAAACGCAGGGGAATTTTTAACCGTTTTGAGCATATTAGCGGCTTCGCCTTCAGGAGAAAGCGTGCCTAAAAATAACCAATCGGCATCAATCTGATCCAAGGCTTCAAGGCTTAATGGGTGAGAGTGCGCTACACCTGGCTGCATTTGGCTTTTGGGCCGGGCGAGTTGTAAATCGCGGATCACTAAGCTCGCAAAAGCGTCCTTGAACATATAGCCAGGGCCTTTAGGATTCCAGCGCACAATGCTAACCGTTTCATTTTGATGGGCGGCTAGCTTGCCTTGAAGTTGATCCGCACGCTCTTGGTATTGCTTTAAAAAGGCCTTGGCTTCCGCATCGCGGTTTAAATAGCTGGCAAATTGGCTAAAGGCAGCTTTCCATTCGGTGCCATTTTTGATTGAAACCACGGTTGGGGCGATTTTTTGCAGCTGGTTCAAAATTTGTTCATCATTAATGGTGCTGGTGATGATGAGGTCTGGCTGGGCCGCAATCACTTTATCCATGGTGGGCTGGGCAAATGCACCTACGCTGGGTACCTTGGCAGCAAGGGTTTGCAAATAATTGGGTGCTGTTTGTTGGCCTCGACCATTGCTAGTGCCTACGGGCTCAATGCCAAGGGCGAGCAGCGCGTCTAAATCAAACTCTCCTAAAGCAATAATTCTTTGTGGCTTAAGCGGCAGGCTTACTTTGCGCCCCATTGCATCGGTAACGGTGTGCATAGCTACTGGGGCCACGGCTTGGCTCTCTACCGCTTGTTTTGGGCTGAAGCTGAATGCAGCCAAGATAGCCAGTACTAATCCAGTGCCAGCCAAAAGATATTTTTTATTCATAGTGAGGTCATCGCTTGTTAAGAGTGGGCCAATGCTGCGCTTGCAAATAAGGGAGGGGCTTAAGCGGGGGTAAGCACTTCATCCATGGTGCGATGGCGCTCTTCGTGATAGGCCTCTTCGCTGTGTAGGTTTTTCCAGTAGGGCACGGCATAGCAATGACTGACGGCTAGTTTTTTTTCTAGGCGTAGGTAATTACGGATCGATACCACGGCATTTGCTTCGCCTGCCACGGTGGCGGACACCATTTGCTCTGGCCAAGGCAAAGCTAAAACGGCTTGGGGAAGTCGCAAGCTAGGCGTGGGGCTGATTAACCAAGTCAACTTGATGCCTGCCGGATGCTGCAGCATTTGCTGGTCTTGTTCAGATGGAATTTCGATAAAGGCATGGCCAATAGCGCTGTTTGGCAGCATTTCTAGCACTGCAGCAATTAGCGGCAGGGCGGATAAATCACCTGCCAGTAAAAAATACTCGGCATCTGGATTAAAGAGTGCAGGGCCACCAGGGCCACCAAGGCCTACTTCATCGCCAATCTGTGCGTGCTTGGCCCAAAAAGAGGCGGGGCCATATTCATCATGAATCACAAAATCAACGGTGAGCTCTTTACGTTCTTCATTAAATTGCCGAATACTATAGGTGCGCACTAAAGGCCTATCTTGCGCCGCTGGCCAGATCAAACCTTTAGGCCCTGCCGTAGGTAGCGTGAGTGCTTGCCCTTGCTGCGGTAACAGCAGCTTGATATGTGCCCCATTGCTGCCACTAGGAAAGTGTTCTAATTCTGGGCCGCCCAAGGTGAGGCGTTGCAGATGAGGGGTCAGTTGCACACTGTTTAGGACTTGCAATCTACGTGGGGTTTTTTTAGGTGTGGCTTCTTGGCTCATGAGGGCAAACTTCTTTAGGCATTCACAATGCCTCTACCTTATCATGAATGATAATGCTTACCAATTGTATTTATTTTAAAAAAACCCCAGTGCCGTAAGGATTAAGCGACGGCTTGGGGGTTTTGTGGTTAGCAGCCTATCAGGCTTTGGCTGTTGTGACGTAAGCCTAGCAGGCCGCTATAGGCTAGGCGATTGCTGGGCTGCTGAGGTGGCGGGCGATATCGTCTTGCGAGATTTCACCTTGATAGCTGTTTTCGTCGTCCACAATCGGCATCCAAACTAGATTGTGTTCATAGAGCTTAGATAAGATCACACGTAAATTATCGCTGGCTTGAGCCGTTGCTTCAAAAGCATGCACCTTATCCGCACATACTCCTTCTGCATTACGCGCCTCTTTACGCGTCACATAACCTAATGGCTTACCAGCCTCGTCCACAATGGTCAGAAAACGCTGATCATTATCATCCATCAAATTAAATGCTTCTTTCAGCTCGGTGCTTGGTTTGGCTGTGATGGTGGTTTGCCCATCACACACTTGGCCAGCGTTAATCAGCAGCAGGCGTTTTAAAGTGCGATCCTGCCCTACAAAGGAGCCAACAAACTCATCCTTAGGGGCTGCCAGCAGCTGATCTGGGCTGGTGTGCTGCACAATTTTACCCTGCCTAAAGATGGCGATGCTGTCACCCAATTTGATGGCTTCATCGATATCGTGGCTAACCATCAGCACGGTTTTATTGAGTTTACGCTGCATTAGCAGAAATTCGTTTTGGATGGATTCACGGTTAATGGGATCGACCGCGCCAAAAGGTTCGTCCATTAATAAGACCGGTGCATCGGCGGCTAAGGCACGAATCACCCCAATACGCTGCTGCTGTCCGCCAGACATTTCGCGCGGATAGCGGCTTAAAAAGCGCTTAGGATCGAGTGCCACCATATCCATGAGTTCACGCGCACGCTCACGGCTTTTCTTTTTATCCCAGCCTAAAAGACGCGGCACGATGCAGATGTTTTCTTCGATGGTCATGTTCGGGAACAGACCAATCTGCTGAATCACATAACCAATTTGGCGGCGCAGCGCGACCACGTCCATTTCTTGGGTATCTTGCCCATTAATGAGGATGCGGCCAGAAGTGGGTGTAATCAGGCGGTTAACCATTTTTAGCGTGGTGGTTTTGCCGCAGCCTGACGGCCCGAGCAGCACGCAAATTTTGCCTTCTTCTACATGCAGGTTCACATCATTGACCGCTTGCATGCTCTGGCCATTTTTTTGGGTGAAAGTCTTGCTGAGGTTTTCGAGCTTAATCATGAGCGGATACCTTTAGGAGTGAGGTAGTGCTGGATGCAGTTAAGGATGAGATCCATCACAATGGCGAGTAGGCTGATCATCACTGCGCCGACGATAAGTTGGCGGATGTCACTCTGACTAATGCCATGCAAAATCAACAGGCCAAGGCCGCCTGCGCCGATGGTGCTGGCAATCGCCATCACCCCAATATTCATCACCACGGCGGTGCGAATTCCGCCAAAAATCAGGGGCACGGCCAGCGGTAGCTCTACCCAGCACAGGCGCTGAAAAAAGCTCATGCCTAGGCCTTTGCATGATTCGCGAATGCCTGGATCGATCTGCTGCAAGGCGGTATGGGTATTGCGGATAATGGGCAGTAGTGAGTATAAAAACACCGCCGAAATAGCCGGAACATAGCCAATCCCTTGATTAATCAGCGAGAAAAGCGGGATCATTAGGCCAAATAGCGCAATCGATGGGGTGGTTAAAATCACGGTGGCAAGGCCCAGCACCCAAGGGGCGAGCGCGGGCAGCCGCACAATCAACACACCAATGGGCACGCCTAGTACGATGGCAAGGCCAACGGCGATCGAGACCAGCATCATGTGTTCGCGAGTAAGCCCTAGAATAAAGCTGCTGTTTTCCCAAGCGTAATGAAAGATTTCCATATTATTTTCCTTTGATCAGGCCCTGATCCATCAGGAACTGGCTTGCTACGTCGTCAACACGCTGGTGTTCAATATCAACTTTTGCGTTCAAGGTGATGATGGTTTCGTTATTGAGCAGGGCAGAAAGCGTATTCATTGCTTCTTCAAGGCCGGGGTGGGCGTCCAGCACGCTTTTTTCAACGACAGGTGTGGCGGCGTAGCTGGGGAAAAAATGCAGATCGTCTGCCACAACCAGCAGATCAAACCCTTTTACTCGGCCATCTGTTGAGTAAACCAGCCCTACTTCTGTAAAGCCATCACGAATGGCGTTGTAAACAAGACCGGAATTCATTTGCTTCATTTGCGGACGGTCTAACTTAAGTTGGTATTTTTCCTGCATTGGCTTTAAGCCATCAGGGCGGCCGGCAAACTCAATATCTAGCCCCAGTTTCCATTCTTTATGCTGATTAAACGCTTGAACCATCTCCGACATATTGGTGATGCCTAGCTCTTCTGCACGTTTACGCTGCATCGCAAAAGCGTAGGTATTGTTTAAAGCGGCTGGTTTTAGCCAGATCAAGCCATTTTTAACGTCCAGCTCTTTTACCTTGGCATAGCTTTGCTCTGGGTTCACTTCGCTAAGCTTGTGATACACAATCAGCGCGGTACCGGTGTAATCCCAAACCATATCCAGCTGCTTATTCACCAGTGCGCCACGCATAATGATGCTGGGCAGATCGGTGGTGGTGGTGACTTCAAAGCCCTTTTCAGTAAGGTAGAGGCGCGTCATTGCAGAGAGTAAATGCTGCTCGGTAAAGTCTTTGCTACCTAAGCGAATCGGTGCTGCGCTGGCAAAATTAGCCGCTAGAATAAGGCCGATGCTGATGATAAGTCGTTTCATGGCAGTTTCCTTTTAGTTTGCAGCTCGTTTGGCAAAGACGCGTCCAAGGCCCGCAATGGCTTGATCAAGCGCCAAGGCCACAATGGCGGTTGCCCCTGCGCCAACCAGAAGCTGGGTCTGATTATTTAAGAAAATGCCGGGGAAAATCAGCTCGCCATAACTACTGGCTCCAATCAAGAAGGTGAGTGGCACAGTACCCACATTGATCACCATTGCCATACGTACTCCAACCAAAATAACGGGGGCGGCATTAGGTAGCTCAACAAAATACAGGCTTTGTCTTGGCGTCATACCTAGGCCACGGGCGGCTTCCAGTAAGGCAGGTGATACGCCACACAGGCCGGTATACGTGTTACGAACAATGGGCAGCAGCGAGGCTAAGAAAAGGGCGATAACGGCGGGCTGATCGCCAATGCCAACCAGCACCATGGCCAGTGCCAGTACGGCAAGTGGGGGCAGGGTATTGCCGACGTTAAAGATTTGCAGAATTGGCTCGGCAAAGCGCTTGGCCCAGCTGCGGCTGAGGATGACCCCCGCAGGTAGCCCAACAATCAGAGCAAGAAACATCGAATAAGCAACTAAGCGCAGATGCTGCTGCCCTAGGTAAATTAGATCGCTCTGATAAGTTTTTAGCCAAGCTGGATGCGATTGAATGATGGCGAAAATTGCCGCCAAAAAGACGACGAATCCACCACGTTTTAGGTACACAGACATGTGCATACTCCTTCTTGTAGAGCGGTCAAAACCGCTCGCAATGATGAGAGTGACAACTTAAGAATTGAGGGTTGCCTTACTTAGGCTGGTTTTGCTGCATGTATGCAGTAAAACTTAACGCGCCCTAACGATTAAAAAATCGCATATGGAGATTGCACTGGCTGAGGACGTAATGATGTTTTACGACCCGTTTCGATAAAAATCAGTGGCTAAGCGCCGCGATATCGTCAGTGCAAATCGAAAGGCTTTAGGCCTTGATCACCGCTGTATGCAGAGTGATTTTTTTAGAAGAGGACAGTTTTTAGCATGTGCTTACACTGGGCAGCAATGTAAATGAAGCAACTTGTAAATATTGGCGAAGCTTTTTTTGTGCCGTTTGGGGATGAAAAATCAATCTAGCTGATGATGTTTCTGCTCTTCAATTTGCTTTTTACAGCGGCGTCTACAAACAAAATGTAGGGGCAAGCACTGCTTGCTGCGCCCTAGCTGAACAGGGCGCAGCATATTGGCCTACATGCAATAAGTAGATAGGCAAAAGTTTTCTTGCATCGTTGTCTTGCCTTGTCGTACTAACTGTACTGCCTGCGGCTTCGACGCCTTGCCATAAAACTTTTGCACAAGTACTTAGATGGCTTGGTTTGAGTAAGAGACATAATCAGGAAAACTGTTGCCAGCAAAGCGCTTAAAACCTGATGGAGTAAGTTTTTTGACAGCAAATATAGGGCTTTTTTCTTTGGCTTGTGTAATGCATTGTGACAGTATGGGCTGATTCAATATTTTGTTTACATCATTTAGGTGGCTATCTATGCGTGCAGTGATCCAGACCAAATCATTACTTTCTTTAGGCCAAGCTGAGCAGCCCCAAGTGCAGGCTGGGCAGTTATTGATTCAAGTTTATGCTGCGGGGATTAATCGGGCAGATTTAGCCCAAGCTGCAGGGCGTTACCCGCCCCCAGCAGGTGATTCACCTATCTTGGGTTTAGAAGCAGCGGGTGTGGTGAGTGCTGTGGGTGAGGGCGTTGATGATTTTGCCCTAGGGGACCAGGTATTTGGCTTAGTGGGCGGGGGCGCTTATGCAGAATATTGCCTTTTAGAAACTAGCCTTGCCATGAAAATACCTGCAGGGCTGTCTTTTACTGATGCAGCCAGCCTGCCTGAAGCATGGATGACCGCATGGTTTAATTTGGTCAAAATTGGTGGCCTAAAAGCAGGCCAGCGGGTGCTGATTCATGCAGGGGCCAGTGGCGTAGGGGCGGCAGGCATTCAGTTGGCTAAGCATTTGGGCGCTTGGGTTGCCACCACGGCAGGCGGTGCTTTGAAAGGTGAATTCTGCCGCCAGCTTGGGGCTGATCTAGTGGTGGATTACCAACGGGATGATTTTGCCGTCATCGTCAAAGAAGCCGGTGGTGTGGATTTGATTTTGGATGGAGTAGGTGGTGATTATCTCGCTAAAAATCAAGCTTGCTTGAATATGGATGGGCAGATTGTGTTGATTGGCTTATTACGCGGCATGAGTGCTGAAGCAAATCTTGGCTTACTGCTGATGAAGCGCCAGCGTATTACCGGCTCCACCCTTAGGGCACAGCCTTTGACCATAAAGGCGGAATTAGCAGCGGCGCTGCGTGAGAAATTGCTACCTTTAATCGCCATTGGCGATTTAAAAATAACAATTGATTGTGTTTTTGATTGGGAAAAAGTGGCCGAAGCCCACCAATACATTACAGAAAGTCGTAATTTAGGAAAGGTAGTATTAGGTATTATTAATGGATAATTAAAAAGTTAATTAATTATCTAGTTATCTAGTATTTAAATAATAATGATTTACTTAAATGCGATAGTAAAAAATATTTGCTAAATAAGAGATGCCTGTTTGTTTTGTAGAGTTTGATTAACTAATATATGGATTGTTCGCTTGTGCTTTGTTGTAAATGCTTGTGTAAGCAGAAGTGAAATATTGTTTGTCACTTTATAAAAAATTCTAGGGGTAGTAATAAATGAATATATTAAAAACACTTATGGTAGGTGCCATGTTTATGGCGTGCACAACAGCTTTTTCTGCACCTGCTACGGATGTCACTTTTGAAGAAGGCGTTGCAACGGATGGTTTTAAAGTAACAAAAGCAAATAATTTTGATTTTTCTATTAATTTTGGGCCAGTATTAAATCAAGGTTATTTGACTTGGTCTGTTGTGCAAAACGCATACAATACCGCCCATAAGCCAACAGCGCTTGCATCTGTGAGTATATGGTTAGACGGTGTAAAGCTTGATTCATTCACCAATCAAAAAAACTATGAAAATAGCCTGACTTTGGCGAATCTAACTGGCACGCATTTTCTACAATTTAAGACCAGCACAAAAAATGGTTATATTGGTGCTGGCTCTTTTAGTATTGTGCCAGCTGTGCCTGTTCCAGAGCCAGAAACATATGCCTTAATGGGCTTAGGTTTATTGGGCTTGCTTGCTACTCGCCGCCACAAGTTAGTTAAATAATTTGCGGTTTGGCGTATTGCCGCAAAGCGGTATTAAAAAGGCCATCATTTAATTAAATGATGGCCTTTATGTATTATCCACACCGCTGTTTATTATTAAATGCCTTGCATTGCAATATTAGGGCTCTGCCAGTGTGGGAGTTGGCGTATTGCGCTAAGCCAGCGCTTAATATTGGGCCAGTCTGTTTCTACAATACTGATTTGATCAAGCCAAAATAAATAGGCCGAGCAGCTAATATCTGCAATGCTTGGCTCTGATGCCAGTAAAAAATCTCTGCCAGCTAGTTGGTCTTCTAGCGTTGCCAGATCGGCCAGTAGCCGTGCATGTAAATAGGCCATAACCTCGGGGGCTTGGGGTGACCAGTGTAGGGCAAAGCGGTAGTTGGGCACGCTAAAGCCGATGCGGTTGGCCTCCCAAGCTAGCCATTCCAGCGCCGCTTGTTGCTCTTTGCCCCCCGTGAACTGGCCACTTTGCTGGGCAAGGCAACTTAGAATCGCATTGGATTGGCAGAGCACCTTACCTTGATGCACTAAAACAGGCACTTCGCCAAAGGGGCTGGCCGCAATAAACGCGGCGGGCCGTTGCTGCCGAGCTAGGCTGAGATCAATCCATTGATAGCGATGCGGGGTGGCCGTAAGCAAAAGGAATGAGCGGATTTTATAAGAATGGCCAGAGTCGGTACTGCCATAGAGAAGCATACAAGCATTGCCTAAATGATTGAGGGAGCGATAGTGGCTATCTGTACATTCAAAATATCAGTGATTAAGTGAGTGTAAAACCACTTTTAAGTTATGTGTAATTTTTCAAATGCCCCGTTTTTGCTTGCAGTGCTACAATCAAGGGATGAAAAAAGTGTGGCTTTTCTTATTGCTAGTGTCAGTACTGTCGTTGAATACGGCAGGCTGGCTTGCGTCTGCCGCTAGCACGCCTTGCCACATGGCTGAGTCTCATGAAACGTGTCAGATGGACTCTGCCATGCTGGATATGGCAGACTGCTTGCAAACATGTATTAGCCATTATCCAGCCTTGCCAAATGCGGTTTCTACGGCTGCTTTTACGCTTACCCAGCCAGCTTTCAGCGCTGCGCTCGTCTATTTTTTGCCTGACCCTCCTCTTGAATCTCCTTATAAGCCACCTACTTTCGGTGCGGTTGCTTCGTCCTAGTTTCTTCCTTATACACGAGATGTTTTGTAGGGCGGGTCGCCCTCAATCCTATCAACTTAAGCGATATGCCATTCGTAGGGCGGGTGAAACCCGCGAGTGATGTTGAAAAAAACGCGGGTTGCACCCGCCCTACGATGCTTCAATGCGTGCAATAGATAGATCTACGTTGATCGTTTAAGGTTTAACGATTAACAGTGCTCTTAAGTTGATAGGATTGGGGTCACCCTCGCCTGAACGGTTGCGTTCTAAATGGCTGTTTGATTTGGAAGCAACGCCTTGTGCTTATTTAAAACGGGCTGCTGCACGTCTGTAGCTTGCTGTTTTATAAGAGATTTAATCATGAAAAAATTATTTTTAGTGTTGCTACTTTCCCAACCGGCCTTCGCGGCGATCAATGCCACCCTTTATAAAGATCCTCATTGTGGCTGCTGCGAGGAGTACGTGAAGTATCTTGAAAAAAATGGTTTTAAAGTAAAAGCAGTTAATAGCACGGATATGTCTAGCCTTAAAAAGCAATATGGCTCGGCACAGTTGGCCAGCTGCCATACCACACGCATCGGCCAATACACGGTAGAAGGCCATGTGCCGGTGCCGGCGATTCATAAATTACTCAAAGAAAAACCGCAAATTGCCGGTATTAGCGCGCCTGGCATGCCGCAAAATTCGCCTGGAATGGGGCCAGAAATCAAAGGTAGCTTAAAGATTTATGAGCTGGGCCAGTCGGCAGAACCTAAACTTTTTTCGATTGAATAGAGGCTGTTGATATGGATCGCAGACATTTTTTACACGCAAGCCTTGTATCAGCAGGCTTTGCGTTGATATCAAAGCCTATTTGGGCTGCCATGCAGCATGGCGCGCATAGCCAAATGCCGAGTATGCCTTTGAAAATAGCGGCAGATAATCTACCGCTGCTGGCCGCCGATGCGCTGCCAGCTGGCCAGCCCCATGCTGCTTTATATCGCTTGCCTAATCTCAGCTCCAAAAAGGGTGTGGTGGCCGCAACACTCACGGCAGAGCCTTATGAAGTAGAGCTGCTGCCAGGTAAAAAGACCACGATATGGGCGTATAACCAGCATATCCCTGGCCCGCTGATTGAGGCTTTTGAGGGCGATAGCGTAGAGATTCGCTTTATTAATAAGTTAGCTCAGCCCACCACGGTGCACTGGCACGGCTTGCCGGTGCCATCTGATCAAGATGGCAACCCGCAAGATGCGGTGCCGGTAGGGGGCGAACGGCTGTATCGGTTTACGCTGCCTAAGGGCTGCGCAGGCACGTATTGGTATCACCCGCACCCGCATGGCGATACGGCGGAGCAAGTTTATCGTGGCTTAGCTGGGCTATTTATTGTGCGGGCTAAAAACGATGTGCTGGCGCATCTGCCCGAGCAGCATTTGGTGATCTCTGATCTAAAACTCGCTGCCGATGGCAGCATTCCAGACAACAGCATGAATGACTGGATGAATGGCCGAGAAGGGCAGTTTGTGCTGGTCAATGGCCAACGCCAGCCATTGATTAAAGTGGGCGAGGCGCAGCGTTGGCGCATTTGGAATGCCTGCAGCGCTCGTTATCTGCGCCTAGCTATACCTAGCAGAAAAATCATTCTACTGGGTTCAGATGGCGGTTTGTTGGAAAAAGCCCAGCAGCTAGATGAGCTATTGCTAGCACCAGGGTCGCGTGCAGAATGGCTTGTGGCAGGGGTGGAAGGTGAAATCAGTTTAATGGCCATGGCTTACGAGCGGCATAAAATGGGTGCAGTTGCGCCTGAGCAAGACATTACGCTGGCCACCATTCAATTCACCCAAGGCAGCAGCGTCAAACTGCCAGAGCGCTTACGCAGCTTGCCACCCAAGCGCATTCCCGTGGCTAAAAAGCGGGTGGTTTTTAGCGAAACCATGAGCATGGAAGGCGGCCAGCATGCCATGCAGTTTTTGGTAAATGGCAAAAGCTACGATATGCAGCGGGTCGATCTTGTCAGCCGATTAGGGGATACCGAGTTATGGGAGATCTTTAACGATTCGCATATGGATCACCCATTTCATCTGCACGGCATGCAGTTTGAAATGATAGATAGTACGCTCAAAGGCAAAACCAGCCCCGCGCCGTGGCGTGCTTTGATAGATACTTTTAATCTGCTACCCCAGCAAAGCGCCCGTATCTTAGTGACGCAGCAGCACAAAGGTTTGCGCATGTTTCACTGCCATATTTTGGAGCACGAAGGGCAAGGCATGATGGGGCAGGTGTTGGTGAAGTAAGGTAATGGCGGCCCGCGGAATCTGGCCGCCAAATAATGATGATGGATATCCAGCCAAGCAAGGTAGCCTGCGGTTTAAATCTCGAGTTGTACTTCTAGCTCTTGAATTAACATCGCCAAAATAACGCCCAGCGTGTTGATTAGATTATCTATATCTTGTCTATTGGTATGGTTTTTGAGGGCGTTTTC
The DNA here is from genome assembly GCF_033446605.1 of Iodobacter sp. CM08. Classification (NCBI taxonomy): domain Bacteria; kingdom Pseudomonadati; phylum Pseudomonadota; class Betaproteobacteria; order Neisseriales; family Chitinibacteraceae; genus Iodobacter; species Iodobacter sp. CM08. The sequence goes on from NZ_JAWQUO010000031.1 coordinate 39,880, forward strand.
TAGCATGGCGGCAAGCTCCTGCACAAAATCAGCACCTGCATAGCTTGATGTGCTTTTTAAGGTATGCGCTAAGCGCTCGGCAGTGGCCCAGTCATCTTGTTTAAGTGCCTCGCTTATTTCTTCGGCGGTTGATTTTTGTGCAATGGTGTATTTGCGCAGAATAGACAAATAAAGATCTTGTTTCCCCATGCACAGGCGTAAACCTTCTTCAACATTCAGGCCTTCAATATGGGATGGCAGCTTGGTTGGAATAGGTTTGGGCAAGGCAGCAACGGGGGGCGGAGCTGCAGCTGGGCCTGCGGTGGCAGGGGTGCACCATTTTTGTAATACCTGCCAAAGTGTGTCAGGGTCTATGGGCTTGGTGATGAAATCATTCATCCCCGCTGCGGTGCAATTATCTCGGTCGCTTTGCATGGCATTTGCGGTCATGGCCAGAATGGGAATACGGCTTAGCCGCTCAATTTTTCTGATTTCGCGGGTTGCAGTGATGCCATCCATAACGGGCATTTGCATATCCATCAGAATGACATCGTAAATAGCTGCCTGCGCCATAGTTAAAGCCATTTCGCCGTGATCGGCAATCGCCACCACGATGCCGGCAGCAGATAATATTTCACTGGCAACCTGCTGATTTAACTCATTATCTTCTACTAGTAAAATACGTTTCCCTTTAAACAGATCCTGCGGGTGTTTTTCTGCTGCAGGCTGATAGCAATCCATTTTTTCTGCGCTATCGCTTAATACCCGAATCACCATGTCAAATAATTGCGAAGCCTGCACCGGCTTAACTAAAATATTTTTAATACCAATGGCCTGAGCTTGGGGTTGCAGATCGCCACCGTCATAAGCCGTCACCATCACGACTTTGGGCGGTGGGGATAAATTCATGGCAAAAATGTGCTGCGCCGTTGTAAGACCGTCCATTTCTGGCATTTTCCAGTCGACAAGCACCACATCAAAGGGTGTGTGTTGCGCATTTTGCTGGCGGATGGCGGCTAATGCGGCTTGGCCTGAATCGACCGCGGTGGCTTTAAATGACATGCTGGCTAATAAATCGTGCATGACCTCACGGGCGCTTTCTATATCATCAACCACCAAGATATTGCGGCCACGCAAATCAGGCTTTGGGGTTAAAAAGGCGGTGGTGTTTTTTGCAATACCTAAGCGGGCAGTAAACCAGAATGTACTGCCTTTGCCTGGCTCGCTTTCTACACCTACATCACCTTGCATTAATTCGGCTAATTTTTTGGCAATAACTAGCCCTAATCCAGTGCCGCCATATTTGCGCGTGGTGCTGGAATCAGCCTGTTGAAAAGACTGAAATAATTTACCGATTTGCTCCTTGCTTAGCCCAATGCCAGTGTCTTTTACCGCAAAGTAAACAAAGACATCATGCTCTGTTTTTTCTTTTACTTTAATAATAACTTTGATAACACCCTGTTCGGTAAATTTAACCGCATTATTGGCATAATTGATGAGCGCCTGGCCAAGGCGGGTGGGGTCGCCAATTAAGTTTTTTGGCAAATCACGGTCAATATCAAAAACTAATTCTAAACCTCGGGCAACGGCTTTTTCACTAATCAGGTTTGCAACATTATCCATGACTTTTTCTAATGAGAAATCAACGTTTTCTATGTCTAATTTTCCAGCTTCTATTTTAGAAAAATCTAAAATATCATTGATAATGCCTAGTAAATGCTTGCCAGCACCTTGCACTTTGTTAATATAGTCTCTTTGTTTTTCAGTTAAATCTGTTTTTTGCGCCAAATGCGAAAGGCCGATAATTGCATTCATTGGGGTGCGTATTTCATGGCTCATTGAGGCAAGAAATTCACTTTTAGCCTTGGTGGCCTGTTCTGCCGCATCACGGGCTTTTTCTAAATCGTCATAGCTTAGTTTTAACTGTGCAGTACGCTCTTCTACTCGGCTCTCTAATTCCATATTAAGCCTGAGTATTTTTTTTTCCGCTTCTTGTTGTTCTGCTACTTTTTTAGATAATTCAATGGTTCTTGTCGCGACTTTTTGCTCCAGTATCTCGTTTGCTGCGCGGATATGCTCCTGCATTTCTAAAAGTTTATTATTGTTCTGTACTGCTGTTTCATAAATAGACAGCAATAAGCTTAGAATATGTTGCTTATCTGATTTTATTGAGTATTTTTCGCCAGAGAAAAATACCGGTACACCTTCAGCTTCTTCATAGTTTTTATACATATCCCGACTAAGCAACATGTATTTAATTCGTAGCAGTAAATCGCCAGTGTCATAAGGCTTGGTCATGAAATTATCAGCTTGGCAATCTAGCCCTTTAATCACGTCTTTTACATCAGTTAATGAAGTAAGCAAAATAACTGGAATATCTTGTAGGATGGGGTTTTGTTTTATTTGATGGCATAGCTCAAAGCCATTCATATTGGGCATGTTGATATCGCTGATTACAATATCTGGCTGCTGATTGCGTGTTATTTCTAATCCTTCACTGCCATTTTTTGCCAGCAAGACTTGGTAGCCTTCCGCCAGCAAAATCCGTTTCAGCATGGTGGCTTGAATGGCGCTGTCTTCAACAATTAACACTGAAGTGACTGGGCCGTTATCCAATGCGCTCATTTTGCGGTGCTCCTAGCTTCACGGCAGCACAGGCCGGTTAAGTGCGGGGCAATATCATCTAAGGCCAGTATCCGTTTGGCCGCTCCTAGCGCGATTGCTTGTTTAGGCATGCCAAAAACTACGCAGCTGCTTTCACTCTGGGCAATGGTGGTTCCCCCAGCCTTACTAATTGCTAACATACCATCCGCCCCATCATCGCCCATTCCTGTCAGTAAAACTGCGATCTGTTTGTCACCAAACTGCTCAGCTGCTGATTGCATTGTAGTGCTGACTGAGGGGCAATGCCCCTTATTAGGGGTGTTGCTGCGGATTAAAAAATGACCATAAGCATCAAACTCTAGCTGCATTCTTTCCTGTGGAAAATAAACATTGCCCGCCACTGGGGCGGTTCCTGCCTGCGCAATCTGGCAGTTTAAGGCGCATTTTTCCCCCAGCCACGAGATCAGGTTATGCAAAAAGCCATCGCTGATATGCTGAATGCAAACGATGGGCAGGGGAAAATCTGCAGGCAGTTGCGACAAAATAGTGAGCAAGGCCTGCGGGCCGCCGGTGGATGAGCCAATAATTAATAGGCGATTATCGTTTTGCGCCGAGGTGCTAGCGGTGGGCAGGAGCTGGCCTGGCGCTTTGCGCCGAAAAACATGAACGCCAGCCAGAATGCGGATTTTGCTGATGAGTTCGCGGGCTATTTCACCATAGATGCCTTCCTGCTCTAGCTTAGGCTTGGTGACAATATCTAAAGCTCCGGCTTCGAGTAGTTTAAACACATTAGCTGAGCCTGGCTGCGCCGATACGCTGATGACTAGGATAGGGCGAGGATGATGCGTCATGATGTTTTGTATCAGCTCTAAGCCATCCATTCCTGGCATATGAAAATCGGTGCAGACTACGGCGGGGTTAAGGCTGGCTATCATTTTTAAAGCTTGCTTGCCATCGCTGGCGCTGCCGATGACTTCAATATCTGCGGCCTGCGCCAGTATTTTTATCAGAATACGGATGGCGATGGGGGAGTCATCGACTAACAATACGCGCGTTTTGGCTGCCTGCATTTCACACCAGTCTTTTGAGGGTATCGAGCAATAGTTTTTGCTCGAAAGCGGCTTTAGATATATAGGCATTGGCACCGGCTTCCATGCCGCGTTTTTTATCTTCTTCAGTGGAAAGCATGGTCACTAGCACAATAGGCAGCTCGGTATGCTTTTTATGGCTTCTTACTTTTTGCACCAGCGTTAAGCCATCCATATTGGGCATATTGATATCGCTCACAATGGCATCAAAGGGACGCGTATCCAGCTTGCTGTAAGCGTCTACACCATCAACGGCCATAACTACCTCATAATTGCCTGATTCCAAAATCCGCTTCATTTGGGCACGGGTGGTTAGGCTGTCTTCAACCAGTAATATCAGTTGTTTTTTATGTTCGGTTTCTTGCTTGCTGGTAGCGACGGTTTGGTTGGCTTGATGTTTTAATTTAGTCACAAAATCAGGCGGGTTGAGCACCATGCATACTTCACCCGTGCCTAAAATGGTGACGCCGGATAAATCGCTGATATGTTTTAGCAGGGCGCTTTGTGATTTCAAAACGATTTCTTGTTCATCAAGTAATTCATCGACGATCAGGCCAAAGCGCTCACCACCCGCTTCCATAATAATGCAGGGGGATGACTCTTCGGCTTTTTGCCCTTCAGGCGCTAGCGGCACAAAATCATTGCGTTTGAAACGGAGTAAGTCCAGCAATTTGGCTACGGCCACCGCTTTACCTTCAAACATGGTGGCCAGATGTCCTTCAACGGTGAACAGCTCTTTTTTAGCTAAGGGATAGGATTTCAAAACATATTCAACCGGCACGGCATATTTTATGGCATTAGCCAGCACGATTAGCACACGTGAAGTGGATAGTGTTAATGGCAGCCTGATATTAATCGTGCACGAGCGGCCAGGCACAGAGGAGACGCTAACCAAGCCTTTGAGTTTTTCTACATTGGCACGCACCACATCCATGCCAACGCCCCGCCCAGACACATCGGAAACAAAGCTGCTGGTAGAGAAACCCGGCATAAAAATCAGCCCCATAACCTGCTCATCATTCATGGCGGCCAGCTCTTCGTTGCGCCATAAATGCGTTTTGGCGGCCGAGTTTCTGATGGCTTGCAAATCTAAGCCGCGGCCATCGTCTTCGATCTCGATCACAATATTGGCAGATGATTGATAAGCTTTCAGCCGAATGTGGCCTGCAGCGGGTTTGCCTTTGGCGATGCGCTCAGCAGGTAGCTCTAAGCCATGATCAATTGCGTTTCTGAGAATATGCATCAGTGGGTCTTTCATTTCCTCCAAAATACGTTTATCTGCGGTGATATCGCCGCCTTCAATATGCAGCTCTACTTCTTTGTCCCGCTCACGGGCGAGCTTTCTGACCATGAGCCCGAATAAATTAAAAATGGTGGAAAGCGGCAGTAGCCGTATGGTGCGTATGCCTTCTTCTAACTCGCCGCTTACAAAATTTAGCCTTGCGCTGTCTTCGCAAGCGGCACTGACTAGGTTTTCTAAATGGCCCGAGTACTGATCCAGCATTGTGAGTAAATGCGGTTTTTTTGGTTCGGAGCTCTTCATGCTTAAGTAGATTTGCTCCCATTTTTCCTGCAGCTCTTCTAGCTCTGTATGCCGCCTAGCGATGCGGATTTTGGCCACTGTCAGCTCACCGGCATGGGTCATCAGCATATCTAGCTTACGGGTTTCCACACGGATGGTTTCAATTACAAACTGCTCGGTATTGGCTTTACTGCTGAGAATGGCTTTGCTGACATCAAATAGCTCATCTACTTGCTGTATGGGGAGCACTTCGGCTGGCGATGCGGTCTCGTCTGCTGGAGCAGCAGTAAGCTGATTGTCCACGGCGGTGATGAGCTCTGGTGGAATAGGTTCGCAGGCTTTGATGGGTGCGGGTGTAATGGGCTGCGAAGAAGGGGGCGCTGTGTCGTCGGGTATTTGCAGTGAAGCCAGTACTTCGGTGACATCCACATCGGCAATGCCGCCATTAACCGCTTCATCGACTAATTTACGGATGGCATCCAGTGATTTGCACATGCCATCTATGGTTTCAACCGCTATGCGCAATGTGCCGGTTCGAGCTTTACCTAAGATATCTTCAAAACGATGGAAAATCCGCTCTATATCGTACAGCTCCAGCATGCGCGAAGCACCTTTCAGGCTATGCGCCTCGCGAAATAGCTCTTCTAATAAGGCTAGGTTGTCAGGGTTTTTCTCAATTTTTAGTAAGCCATCTTCAATCGCCTGCAGGTGTTCACTGCTCTCAATGCGAAATAAATCACGCATCTCGCTATCTTCAATCATAGGGCCTCCGATCTTTACCACGTACAAGGCTTAGCGTGCCCTTGTTAAAACCCAAATCTTGAACCACAGAGAACACGGAGGATCACGGAGAAAATCCAAATTTGCATTTCTCCGTGTAACTCCGTGTTCTCCTCAACGCCGTGGTTCAAGGTTTGGGTTTGGAATGGCACTCCATCAAACAATCGCTTTTAGCTTGTTATTGGCCTCGTTCAGGTTTTGTATTCCGATCTTGGTCTGGGTGATGCCGGCGGCGGTTTCTTTGGCGCCGGCGTTCATGGTGTTGGCGGCTCCAACCACTTCGGCAATTGCGGCGGTTTGTTGTTTTGCGTTCAGCGCCCCTTGCTGGCTGCTTTGGTAAACTTGGTTGGATAAGCTGGAAATTGATTCAAACAGATCATTCACCTTGGCAACGATGCTCATCACGCTTTCAATATTCCGTGTGCCTTCCTCGGTGCGCATAATGGTGGTGTCAGATGCTTTTTGGATGCCTGACACAATGCCTTTGGCCTGCTCTGCAGATTTCTTACTTTCTACCGATAGTTTGCGCACTTCAGCGGCAACGACAGAAAACCCCTTGCCATGCTCGCCCGCCCTTGCTGCCTCTACAGCGGCATTTAAAGCCAGCATATTGATCTGATTAGAAAGATCCTTGACCAGCTCAGTAATGGTGCCAATTTGCCCCGTTTGCTCAGAAAGGGACAGTATTTGCTCGGCAATTGCGCCAATTTTTACTTTTAGGCCATTCATGGCTTCAACCACTTGGCGTATCGCCTCGCTGCCGTCTTCGGTCATATTGCTGGCATTTTTTGCCATATCGGCGGCATTGGTCGATTGATCTGAAGACTGACGCGATGACACGGATAGCTCTTCTAGCGTGGAGGTCATTTCATTGGTCATCGCTGCTTGTTGGTTGGCCGTGCGCTCGTGTTGGGCGATGGTGGCGGCAATTTCACTAGAGGTGCTGGCGGCGGCGCTGACGGCCATGTTGATGGTGCGAGTGATGCGTGAAGCCACAAAGAGGCCAAGCAACACGGCACTGATAATGGCGAGAATAATGCCGTAAATCAGGGCAGAAATCAGCGAGGAGAAAGCATCTGCCGCTAATTTTTGTCGCTCGTCTTTTATTTCAAATTCCTTTTTTTGAAATTCATCCAGTGTCGCTTGTAAGTCATGCCCCACTCCTGCGGCCTTGCCTGAGCGAAACATTGCCATCGCAGCTTCTGGTGCACCTTCCTGTATCTGGCTGACTTCACTGCCAGTGATATCTTTAAGTGCTCGGCCAAATTCTTTTATTTTGGCTAAGAGTTCGCGCTGCTTAGGGTCGTGTACTGCAGTTTCTAAGTAATCGAGGGTTTGGGTGTAATCAGCGGCGTGCTCTTGATACTTAGCATGGTCTTTCTCGTTTTTAAGCAGCAGCATGCCACGTGCTGCTGCCTGCATGCCTAAGATATGAAACTCTAGGGTATTGGCTTTGGCGACAATCTCGGTGGCCGTTTCCGCCAAAGTGGATTGCTCCTCCGCCACCTTGATATTTTTGTAAACCACAATGCCCACTACAATCAGCAGTAGCAGCGGCATAATATAGCCCAGCAAAATGCTGTACTTCAGCTTAATCCCTTCAAACATGATGTTCTCCTAGCGTTCGTTTACCACTAAATCTTTGTTTTTTAGAATTTCGGGCAAGTTCAAAATTGTCATGGCTTTTTGGTTGTAATGAACGGTTCCCATGACATAACGTAAAACATCGGGATGGGCTGATGCGGGCAGAGGCACTACTTCGGATTGGCTAATTTGAACAATATCGTCGATATCATCCACGGCAATCCCCGCCAGAATGTCGTCTGCAGAACTCACCACTATTTTTGCCTGATGAGTAAAGTTTTCAGAATGCATTCCTAGTGTATTGCGGATATCAATAATAGTAAGAATACTGCCCCGTAAATTCATATTGCCCAATACATGCTGCGGGCAATTGGGTAGTGGGATAATATTTTTAATTTTAGTGAATTCATTTACATTCCGAATATCCATACCAAAGTATTCTTGCCCTAATATAACCACGGCCAGCTGTAGGCTATCTGCTTCGCTACCGGCCTCTATTTTGCGGATCAGCTCAGCTGCGCGTTTTTGTAAAATAACTCTATCGCTAGCGCTTGTGGTATCCGGTGTAGGGTCGCTGCATTCTTGAAGGTTGAGCTCACGGGCAATCAGGCGGCGGTGGTCCAAAATACTGATAATTTGCTCATCCACCCGCGCCATTCCCAACACAAAAGAGGCCGATTGTTGCTCCTCGTGCTGCGGTGGAAGATCAATCTGCTCGCTGGAAATACTGATGACATCCAGTACTTCATTCACAATCATACCAAGCAGGGTTTGCTCGTTTTGCATTACCAGCACGGCATCAGATAAGTTTCTTGCTTGGGGTGTTCTGCCTAGCAATATATTTAAATCGATGACCGGAATAATACTGCCGCGTAAATTAATAACCCCAGCAATATAGGCAGGTGCGTTTTCCATATGGCGAATGGCGGGCAAACTGAAAGTCATATTCACCGCCAGCGCGTCAATGGCGTACAGCGAATCTTTGAGGCTGAATACAAAATATAAATTCGCTGATTCTTTCATTGCCGCCGCCATTTATAAACTGGTTTGAAATTGTTCTAATATCAGCAGTAATTCGCTGGCACTGGTTTCGTCATACAGGGTCACCGGTGTATGGCCTGGTAATAAACGCACAATATCTAATGCACTGGCGAGCATTTTTTCTGCCATTTTTTTATTATCTTCATGCATATAAATATTAAATAATTCAACATAAGCAGGGAGAAACGTGTGGTCTAGATATAAAGCTTTTTTGAGTATGGTTTTACTTTCTGCCCGATTGCCGAGCACTTCGGCAATTTGCGCCAGTACAAAATGCGGCTGCGGGGAGTCGGGATTCAGCTTGATGGCTTCATGGCTATTTTTTGTTGCCAGCTCATATTGGCCGTTGTTTGCATGTTTTTTAGCTTGCTGTAATAAATCATTAAAAACGGGCACGGGTGCATTAGGTTTTAGCTGCGCTTGTTTTTTTTGCGGTAGCGCGGGGGGTAGAGCCTGAGGTTTTAGATTGATTTGCTGCAGCACAGGAGTGGGTGGCATTAATATATTTTTTTTATAAACCAGCAAATTATCAATACTTATTATATCTAGCCCTTTAGCACCCTGTAGGCCCAGCTCACCATGGCCTGTTATTAAGTAGCCAGGGGCCTTTAAGCAGGCAACAAATTTACTGCTGATTTGGCTAACGGTTTCAGCTTGAAAATAAATAAATACATTGCGGCAAATAATTAAATCAAAATCATGAAATGGGGTGCTTGGTGCCGGAAATAAGTCTTCTTGTAAGTTGCCATAATAAAACTGCACCATCTGCTGTATGTTTTGATTAATCTTCCAGCCATCTATCTGTTTTGTAAAATACATGCTTCTTATGGCTGGATCCACTCTACGGAAAGACCATTCGCTATAAATGCCCTGCTTGGCTTTCTCTAGCACCAACTGGTTTACATCGCTGGCGATTATCTGAATATCCGGCCGCTGGCCTATGGCCAAGGTAGGCAGTAATTGGCTGATGAGAATAGCAATGGAATAAGCCTCTTCGCCAGAGGAGCAGGCCGCACTCCAGATTCGTAGCCTATTGCCATTTTGTGCCAGTAGCTCGGGCAGAATGTGCTCACTCAGTAGCTTAAACTGCCCCTCATCGCGGAAAAAATACGATTCACCCACTGTAAGGAAGGCCAGTACTTCACGCCAAGCACGGCTGGATGCTGTTTTGCTGTGTTGCAGTTCAGCCAGCAACTCCACGGGGCTAAGTCCTAGCTGCTTGCGGCTGATGGATTCAATCTCTTTGCATAGGTTGTCCTGCTCACGCACAACAATGCCGGTGCGGCTTAGGACTAAGCGAGTGAGATCATCAAACCAGGCCGCTTGCATTGGCTTCTCTTTATTGATTGTTACTTAAGTAAGTGAAAAAGCATAACTCAAGCTAGTTTGGCTTTGCCCGTGTGTCAAACTATTAACTAATATAGAGTGGTGAATTAGTAAGTATTTTTTGGAATAACCATATTTTTTTTTGAGTATTGGTGTAAGTAAATGAATGGGCTATTAAGGTAGAGAATTGCAGATAATTCTATCAACTTAAGCAATCTGCGATTCGTAGGGCGGGTGTAGTCCGCAGCCATGCTAAAAAACGCGAGTTGCACCCGCCCTACGATGTTTCCTTGCAATAGATCAACTCTAAGTTGATCGCTTAAGATTTAACGATCAACAAATTTACCTTAAGTTGATAGGATTGGAATTGCAGAGAGTAAACAGGGGGATATGGCGATCAAATACGTTTAATGTTTATTCAATTATTATTAAAGCTATTTTTGCAGGGAAATTCTTATTTAATTGATTTCCCTGCTGTTTATTTAAATGGCTTAAGAAGAAATAGGCTCTTTGGCTGCGCGGGCCCGGCGAATGGCGCGATAGCGTTTAAGCCCGATAAGTAATGCCAGTAGCAGCAGCCACAACGGCCAAGCTTGGCTCAGGAAAACAATACTATTTAGCCCCCCTTGCCAGCCCGTCTGAATGCTTGCCCACAGCCGAGTAAAAAAGCTAGGACGGCTTTGCGCGAAAGCTGATTCGATATCCGGAAGCTCGGTTTTACTAAGCTGTGGCAACTGATAAAGATGCAAGCTGATACTGCTGAAAGCCACCTGATCGTTGAATTCTTTTTCACGCACAATGGCCTCATCACGGGCCATTTTGCTGTCGTTTTGCGCCACAATGATTTCTGCTTTTGTACGCTGGTTTTTGCTTTGCTCTGCCGCTTCGCCAAGCTTTTGCTGGGTTTGCTGATTTAAATGTATCCCCATTTTTTGCCTGAGCAAATCGAACTGTGCATCTTTTGCGGTAAAGGTACGCTCGTCCAGAAAAGTAATCTGTGCTGCAATTAGGCGCAGAAATTCCTGCGTTTTGGCGCTGGGAACTCGCAAAACCAGCTCACCATCAAGTACGTATTGCGTAAGCTGCAGGAGCTTATCATCACCAATTTTCTCATGTTCTATCCGCTCCTTTCGCGACTGAATGCTGTTGCGCTCAACAAAACCACCCATCTGAGCGGTAATATCTTCAATGGCTAGTGCTGATTGATATACATCTTTTACTTGGAATTTAGCATCTGCATGGCGAATAAATTTGCGTTCGCTATCGGTCTGGCTATTTGCCAATGAGCCGAGTTGCGCTGCGCTTTCTTCCGTTTTTTGTTTAGTGTTTGCTACGGAGCTAACTTGGGCACTGTCTGCAGATTCTGCCGCATTCACACTTTCTTCTTTTTTGCCGCAGGCGGCGAGGGCGATCAGCGTGAAGCAGATCAGGAGAGATTTGATTTGCAAGGGGAAGCCTTTGTAATGAGCTAGGGTGAATGTCAACGCATCTTACGTTGATTGAAATAATTTTCACATAGCAAGGTATGAGCTAATTACCTGAACTAAGTGGTTTTGTGTATGTTTTTTAGTAAGAAGTAGGCGTTTTTTACTTGCATGTTCTTGCCGCCAATATTTGTGGCCGCTTAAAAATATAATAAAGAGTGGCAATGTCATAAATATTTATTCAAAACAGAAACTTACGTTTCAAGCGCTACTCTTACTCTGATTAATTCCGTGGATGATCGAAGTGATGCCCGTTCAAATCAAGCAAAAAATAATCACACCACTCCTTGCCAGTCTGCTGCTTGCACTGAGCGGCTGTGATCAAGCCAGCCAAATCGCTCAACAGGCCGCTTCTTCGGCTGCGGGCATGGTGAGTGCAGAAATCAAAAAACAAAGCGATGGGGCGATTGAGCAGATTGCAGGCCAAGCAAATGACGTGCTGCAGCCTTTGGGCATAGATGCTAATCAGATCGCCAGCTCCGTTAAAGCAAAAGGGGTGTTGTTGGCGCAAAAAGCACTGAATAGCGATAGTAGTTGGCAGCAGCTAGAGCAGTATCAAGGCCAACTTCCTCAGGATATTGGGCTGTTTACTGCGGTAAGCCCCATTAGTGCAGAGCTTAAAAACATACTTAATAGTGAGCATCCCGTGTTTTTATCCCTGATGAGCTCGGCGAGCGTTCTACAATCTGATGGCGTTTTATACGTGCTGGGCAAAGCCCCCGCAGATACAAAAAGTGGCACGGCATGGCTGATGATAGATAGCAAAAATCGCACGCTGGAAGCGGGGCTTATTCGTAACAAAGTAGCGCAAATATTTAGCAGTAAGGGAGACGCCCTTTTGCGGCCAGCCCCCGTGCAGAAATTTATTCAACAATACACCGCTGGCTAATAGCACATTGATAATCGTAAACCGCTCAGTTATGGCGTTAACTGAGCGGTACGAGTGGTGTTGTGATGGCTAAACGCATCTTCTCATCAACGTTTGTAGTTCTTTTACTCTCCCTTGCTCTGCGCTATTATTGAACGATCGTTCTATTTTGGGCTAGCCATGCGTACTCCCACAAATCTCCAATTACAACGCCTAGCTTTAGCACAGCAAGGCTTACTTGGCGCAGCCTGTTTTGGGGAGGGTATTCAAGGTACGCTGGCGGCAATTGAGCATCTTGGCTATGTGCAGATTGATACTATGTCTAGAATAGAGCGCGCGCACCATCATGTGCTGTGGTCCAGAGTGCCCAGTTATCAACCGCCGTATTTAAACCAGCTGCTGGCCGAGCGGCAAATTTTTGAATACTGGTTTCATGCCGCATCCTATCTGCCTATGCGTGATTATCGCTTTGCACAGCGCCGCATGGCGGAGGCCAGAGATAGTACGCGATCTTGGCATAGCGAAATTAGCCCAGTGCTGATGCAGGATATTTTGCTAAAAGTGTGGGATGAAGGCCCGCTGCGGGTACGTGATTTAGAAGGCAACAAAACCAAGGGCGGCACGTGGTGGAACTGGGGGCCAGGCAAACGCGCACTAGAAAAGCTATTTTTTCAGGGCGATCTCATGGTCAGCCAGCGTATCGGCATGGAAAAAGTTTACGACCTGAAAGAGCGCATCCTGCCGCCAGATTTAAACACCCAAGCGCCAGATTTAGCCGATTACGCCACCTATTTGCTGCGCAGCAATCTGCGCGCGCACGGCCTAGTCACCTTAGAGCAAGTTAGCCATTTGCAGGGTGATAAAGCCCTTAAAAGCACCCTACGCGAGTTACTGGCCGCGCAAATTGTTAGCGGCGAAATTAGCCCGCTGGCTGGCTGTGGCATCCCCAATGCCTACGCAGCAACGGCCGCACTGGCTCAAGCTCCAAGCACTAGCCCCGCCGTGCATCTGCTATCACCATTTGATAACGCCGTGATCCACCGCAAACGTCTGCAACAATTATTTGGCTTTGATTACAAACTGGAATGCTATGTGCCCGCCGCCAAGCGCCAATACGGCTATTTTTGCCTACCGGTTTTGTTTGGCGAGCGCTTTGTTGGCCGCATCGATTGCAAAGCCCACAGAGCAGAAAAACGCTTAGAAGTGATCAACTTTCATCTGGAGGGTGAGCTGCCGGACGCCTTTGCCACGCCATTTAGGGCCAAGTTGCAGCAATTTGCGATGTTTAATGGTTGTGAAACGGTTGAGTTTTAGGGGGAGCAGCTTGCACCCCAATCCTATCAACTTAAGCAATCTGCCATTCGTAGGGCGGGTGCAACCCGCGAGTAATGCTGAAAAAAACGCGGGTTTCAGCCGCCCTACAATGTTTCAATACTTGCAATAGATCGATCAAAGTTGATCGCTTAAGATTTAACGATCAACAAATTTCCCTTAAGTTGATAGGATTGGCCGTCCTAAGTCGTTTGTTTTTTATTGCCTTGGATTAATTAAAACCTAAGCGTCTATATATCGTGTGTAATTGTTTGGTGAGTCATCTACTTGTTTTTTAAAGGTGTATCAATGGCCCATAAATTAGAGCGGATTGGTGTGCAGCTCTACACCTTGCGTGCAGAAATGCAAAAAGACTTGTGGTCTACGCTGGAGAAGGTGGCAGCGATTGGTTTTAAAGAGTTGGAATTCGCGGGTTATTTTGGGCATAAGCCCAGCGAAATTCGCTCTATTTTAGAAGGGCTGGGTTTAACTGCCCCAGCCGCGCATATTGCTTATCAAGATTTGGGGCCATCACTTTCTGGGGTGATTGAAGACGCGCAGCTGCTGGGGCACCAGTATCTTGTTAATCTTTGGATTGATGCCGCAGTAGGTGGGCAGCCTGATGGCTGGAGGCGAATTGCTGATGTGTTTAATCGGGCGGGGGAGGCGTGCCAGCGGGCTGGAATTCAGTTTTGCTACCACAATCACCATTTTGAGTTTGTCGCGCAAAATGGGGTGCTTCCTTACGACATCTTACTGCAAGAGTGCGATGCAGATTTAGCTAAGATGGAGCTGGATTTATGCTGGATCACACTTGCTGGGCAGAGCCCTCAAGATTATTTTCAGCGTCATCAAGGGCGTTTTCCCCTGGTGCACCTAAAGCAGTTAAAAAGCTGGCCGCCACAGAGTTTTGCCGCGCCAGTGCCTTTTGAACAGGTGTTTCCACTGCTGAGCGAAGTAGGGCCAGGGCTGATTGATTGGAGGCAGCAGCTCGCTTTATCCTCCCAAGCAGGGGTGCAGCATTATTTTGTTGAGCACGACGCAGCCATATCGCCATTTGATAGCATTCAGCAAAGTTATAATTATTTAAACCAACTTAATTATTAAAACTTAATTATTAATATATGTCGTGCAGCATAATAATTTGAACATAGATGAATCTTGTAGCTTGCTGCTGAGCATGCGAAGCCCAACATTCTTAAGCGTATTGTTGGGCTTCGTTTCTATTTGTGGGTAGTTCGGCGTGGGGTGATCAACCTAATCCTGGTTTAGGTTCGGTTAATAGAAACACCTCCATCAGTAAGCATGGCGGTTCCTGTAACAAACGATGAAGCATCGGATGCTAAGAATAGTGCTGCTTGGGCGATTTCCTCCGGCCTCGCTAATCGTTTAAGTGCATACAAGCTTTCGACAAATGCTCTTGCCTTTGGGGTATGAGTGGCAGCTCGCCCCATCGGGGTATCTGTTCCGCCTGGTAGCAATGCATTGGCTCGAATGCGATGCTGGCCGAACTCTGCCGCGATAACCTGCGCCATCCCGATCAAGCCTGCTTTGCTGGCAGCATAGGCAGCCATCCCTGGGAAACCCACAGTGTGCCCGACAAATGTAGAGGTAAAAATGATCGAGCCACCCCCGCGCTTGATCATGGCAGGTAGCTGATATTTAGCCCCCAAAAATCCGCTGCTTAAATTGGTATTCAGTACCTCGTGCCATTGATCAATGGATATATCGGGCAGAGGAATTGATTCACCTGTTATGCCTGCATTATTGAATGCAATGTCCAGACCACCAAAATTGCTCATGGCGATTTCGACCAACTCAGCGGCCAGTTGCTCATCCTTAATATCGCCAGCTAGTCCAATAGCATCCCCGCCTGCATTGTTGATGTCAGATATCAGTTGCTCAAGCTCAAATTGCCGTCTTCCGCTTAGTACCAGTCTGGCACCTTCTTGCGCAAAAACTTTGGCAGTTGCATAGCCAATACCTGAAGTCGCCCCAGTAATCAGCGCGATTTTCCCACTTAATTGCTTCATTTTATTTTCCCATAGTCGTTAACTGGAGAGCGGCTGCTAACTAAACAAACCAGCGAGTGATCGGAGGTGTTTACTCCAGCTTTTAAACAATTGCAGGGAGACTTTAATCAGCAATGAGTTCCTATTAACTCTGATTCTTGCTTTTGAATTGAAATTGATTGGCAAAGAGAGATAAACATTCAATGATGCTACTTAGATAAATGGGCCGTGATTGAAATTGTAGATTTATGGGTATTTTGAAAAAATACCAAAGAGGTCTAGTTGCTACTTAAATAGCAAAATGTGCCCCCATTATGTAAGCCGTCCACAGGCACAAGTCGCGATCAAAGAGGGGAGCTTGTGCCTGGCAGCTCAGGGGTGCTTGATAAACCCAACCTGATTTAAGCTTTATTGTTAAAACAAAACCTCAATATTTTGTAAGCGCCTAGCCCTCCCATCTAAACGCCCTTTCCTTTTTTCGTCATGCTGAGGTTTTTATCAAGCAGGAGGATTTATGGGGGATTTGCAGACGCGGCGCGGGGAGTGGCTACTGCGTGT